>NZ_WUDQ01000655.1:0-1923 GCF_009827695.1 Paenibacillus sp. OT2-17
AGCTCTTTCTCAGGGATCACAGGGACATGTGATACCAGAGTATACGTTTTAGGATAAGCAGTTCTTCGGGAGGATGGATTCCAAAGCAGTTCCGCCTGTTCCGGGTTCCAACGTAACCCGTCTGCCCGTGAATCTCTGTCCACCGATTGAACACGCTGTACCGAATAGGCACCAAACAGAACAGGATAGCTCTGGTCATTTTGCATCGTAATGGTCTGAACGACCTGCTCAGTCGAATGCCGCGTTTCTTGTGTGTTTTCAAGCTCTGCGGTCATTGGAACATCATTTAGCGTTTGATCATCGTTGCCCCCGTCACTCCAGCCTGTACCGGAATAGGTTCGTTTCGTTTCCCCCCGCCAATAGCTTCGTTGAGTGGTCGTGATGGTCATGACAGGAGAATAATCAAAATTAAAACCTCCACCTAACCGATTATCCTGGCGACTATAACCTGATGCGGTGTTCATCCGCTGATTCAGTGCCCCAGATCCATTGCTAATCCCGCCGGTGGTTGAGCTATTTCTCTGGGTCCACGCTGTATAGGGATCCGTCAAAGCTGGCTGTACCTCGGGCATATTGACACCAGCCATAATAATGAGCGCAAAAATGACCGCAATATTGGCTGCTATTTTATATGGATAGCGTCGAATATGCTTCCACCCTTGAGGATAATGCTGCCGAAAATACTGCAGATGCTGTGTCACTAGCCAACCCATACCAGCAAAGACGATCCAGGCAACCTCCTCCCACAGCACAGTTGGCGTAAAGGAATCAAGCACTGCCAGCGCGGCGATATTAATACCCACAAAAACAAGAATCCGCTGTTTCGTTGTAACGATGAGCGGCACCATTTCAATAACTAGCCAAGCGATGAGGGAAAACCAAATATAAGGAGACATATTGGATATAAATTGGTCCAGGCGATTGGCTACCCCTCCGAAGGGGATAATGATGGAGTAAGACACCAATGTCCGATACAAAATAAAAAACAGCGCCGCCGCCTTAACAATAAATTCAATCCAAGGACGAAATGGTAGTACAATCTTCACCAGAGCCAGCATTGTAATGGTCATCAGTACAAGTGCTCTTGTCTCTTCCAGCCATAATTCGGAAGCAAAAGAAACCCATTGCATGGCAATAATAATAATCCATAAAAATGTAAAAGCGGGGGCCCAGGAACCCTTTAACGATTGTAACCAGCTCTTCATAGTGTCCCTCCCCCCATTACAGCCGGGAGCTCTTCAAGGCTCTCAACATCGTAGCCCTTGATTCCCCTTGCACGAAGCATGCTCATCCATTCTTCAGCTTCTCCCTCAGCAGAACCTTCTCCGATATAGACATGGCACGGAGTCATCCCTCGGGTATCGGCCCAACGAAGAAGCTCCATCGCCTGATAATCATTCAGCGGACTAATCAGTATAAAATAACAGCCTTGCGGAAACTGGCGCACACTGCTTTCTACAGCGGATTTCAAGCTACCTTGTGAAGTTGTGTGTATGTCTACCAAGTGATGCATCATTCGTTGTCGTTCCATTGTCTGCTCACTTGGCTGAAAGACAGTGCCTTTTTCTCCAGCTGTGCACAATCCAACCCCCATTCGCTCCCGTCCACCATATTCCAGCAATGAAGCGGTAGAGGATACAGCTAGCTCAAACTGTTCGGCGTTTACATAATGCTTCATGTGTACGTCCAGCACAAGCATCGTTTTTGGAACGGTCTCATGCTCAAATTCCTTGGATTTCCAGCTACCTGTACGAGCCGTCGCATTCCAATGGATGCGCGAAAACCGATCTCCATATACATAGTCCCGTACACCGTTAATTTGTGTCGTCTCACGCCGCGTTCGAGTTTGAACGGTCTGCGGTCCAGACATCCTTGAGCGACGGTCATTCATCTGCCAATACGGAATGAATACCGTTCGGGGCA
>NZ_WUDQ01000656.1:0-1917 GCF_009827695.1 Paenibacillus sp. OT2-17
CGTTTCCCGTTACTTTCAAGACATCAAGTTGCTGCCCGGAAGGAGATCCACGATGTCCATCAAAAAAACAACGATTCAAATCATCGGATCGGGCATCTTGCAGGATGACGTACTCATGGTCGGCGAGTCCCTGCTTCGCAAATGGAAAATATCCGCTGGCCACCCCGTTCAGCTCGCCTTCGGTTCGTTCCGCCAAGAGGTTACCGTCATATCGGTGCCCCGCTACAGCGGCCTACGTGTGGGAAGCGTGCTAGCCCGAAAAATGGGGCTTCATGCCAATTGTGATCTGCGAGTAACCTACAGCCGAGGTCGCCGGACACTTCGAGTGGGCCCACTTATTAGCGTGCTGGTCAGTCGGGACTATCCCGAACAGCCCGACAAGCCTTTCGGGTCGATCACCCTGTTCTGCCGTGAACTAGTCGGGGAATGCCGCAGACAAGGAGCATATGTGTATTTTTTCACCCCGGAGCATATCGGAAGTCAGCCCGGGCGAGTTCAGGGATGGGTGTATGACGGAGGCTGGAAAAAGACGGTCATGCCCGCCGGCGATGTCGTCAATAATCGTCTTACCTCCCGTAAACTCGAGAACAGAACTAGCGTACAGCATTTCATGAAAGAAGTAAAATCGCAGTACGGCACGACCATTTTTAACGAAAAGTTTCTGGATAAGAATGAAGTATTTGATGCGCTTAAATCAAATTCTTCCCTGCGCAAGTATTTACCCGAGTCCCACTTGCTGCAAACCTTTGCTGTTTTCAAAAAAATGTGCAACCAGTATCCCGCTGTTTTTCTCAAGCCAGTGCGCGGAAGCTTAGGTAAAGGCATAATGCGCATTAACAAGCAAACCGATGGCACCTTTTCGGTGTTATCCACAACAGCGGGCACGCCCCGCAAGCAAACGTATGCCAACGTAGATAAGCTGTACAAAAGCTTAGCGGGAAAAATGAAAACAACACGCTTTCAACTCCAACAGGGACTTACCTTGATTGATCACGGTAAGCGTCCGGTCGACTTTCGTGCGCTTGTACAGAAAAATTCGTCCGGAACCTGGACCGTAACATCCATTGTCGCCCGGATCGCTGGAGGAAGCCACTTTGTGTCCAATCTGGCAAGAGGCGGCACACTGAGCACAGTCAAGGAAGCACTTGCCAAAACCACGCTGCCCGCAACCGTTAAATCGAATGGGCATACCTCTCTGAAAACAGCAGCACTGGATATCGCAAGCGGAGTGGAAAAAGAAATTCCCGCCCATTTCGCGGAATTTGGTATTGATCTGGCAATAGATAGCACAGGGCGCATCTGGTTGCTGGAGGTCAATTCTAAGCCATCAAAGAATGACAACACGCCGTTAAATGATCAGAAAACTCGCCCGTCCGTTAAAAAAATGATTGAATACTGCTGTTATTCAGCCGGCTTCAAATGAATTCATCTCTTCCAGAGTCTGGCTGCCAAAGGAGCTGTTGTCGGTGTCTCTTGTTGTGCCAGGTACGCTGGGCGTGCTTGTTAGCCGGAATCAGGCCGTCACTCCCCCTATTACCGAAGCCGATTTTTGCCGCAGGCTAAGTCTGTTGGGCAGGCGCTCTGGTCTTAGCGTAATGGCGTTTACCGCCGAAGGAGTCTCACCTGAAGATCACTCCATACGAGGTTATGTTTATCGTAACGGAGTATGGACATCCGGCCGCTTTCCGTTGCCGGACATTGTGTATAACCGCTGTCTCCATGTCCACGAGAGCCAGAATGTCAGGCGCACACTGGAAGACATGGCGGAGCAAAAATCGCGCAAGCTCATCTACTGGTCGCGTAACTTACCTGGCAAATGGCAGGTGTATCGCGCTTTGCATGCGGTAGATAAAGTGCGTCCCTTTGTGCCGCCTACGGCGCCTTACCGGGACACGACTCAGCTTGTGGAATGGCTAC
>NZ_WUDQ01000657.1:0-1900 GCF_009827695.1 Paenibacillus sp. OT2-17
CTTTTTCATTTTAGCATAAAAAGGTATATTTACCCATTTCAAATATTTTGCAAATTCCAGAAGATAGGTTGAGAAAATCAAGCACATTTTATATAAGGCAGGAAATGTCTTTCTAAAGAAAGAACGGCTTTATGTTTGAATATAATCATGTGTTGGGTCTTTTATTTTTTTTAATCGAAAGGAGTTCTGCGCCATGAAGTACGGTTTTTTCGATGATGTCAATCAAGAATATGTCATCCACACCCCTCAAACCCCTTATCCCTGGATTAATTATTTAGGTAATGAACGATTTTTTGGACTGATCTCCAATACAAGTGGCGGCTATGCATTTTACCGGGATGCTCGCTTACGTCGCTTAACACGTTACCGGTACAACAATATTCCTGTCGATAACGGTGGTCGTTATTTTTATATTTATGATGATGGGGATTATTGGACTCCAGGTTGGATGCCAGTCAAACGGGAGCTGGAGCAGTATGAATGCCGCCATGGACTTGGCTATACCTCAATTATGGGAGAACGCAGCGGTATTCGGGCCATCCAGCTGGCTTTTGTGCCCCTTTCCTTTGACGGCGAGGTCCATCAGGTTAAGCTTCAGAACACATCGTTACAAACCAAAAAGATCAAACTCTTTTCATTCGTGGAATTTTGTCTGTGGAACGCCTATGACGATATGACCAACTACCAGCGCAACTTGAACACGGGTGAGGTAGAAATACAAGATTCTGTCATTTATCACAAAACGGAATACCGTGAACGTCGCAATCACTATGCTTTTTTCTCTGCTAATCGTCCGCTAGCGGGTTATGATACAGACCGTGAAGCTTTTCTGGGGCTCTACAACGGATTAGATCAGCCTCAAACGGTCGCCGCTGGGCAAGCCTCGAACTCTATTGCCAGCGGATGGTCCCCTGTCGGATCACATTGCATTGAGGTAACGCTGGAGCCAGGCGAAGAAACAAGCTGTAACTTTATACTCGGTTATGTGGAAAATCCCGAGGAAGAAAAATGGGAGTCGCCCGGTGTTATTAATAAAAAACAAGCACATGCCATGATTAAGCAGTTTGCGGATGAAGCTGATGTAGAACGAGCGTTGAGTGAGCTGCGGACCTATTGGAATAATCTGCTGTCCAAGTATACCCTTCAAAGCCACGACGACAAGCTGAACCGAATGGTAAACATATGGAACCCTTATCAGTGTATGGTTACGTTCAATATGTCGCGTTCCGCCTCGTATTTTGAATCTGGTATCGGGCGTGGAATGGGCTTCCGGGATTCGAATCAGGACTTGCTCGGCTTCGTCCACCAAATACCGGAGCGGGCAAGAGAACGGATTATCGACATCGCCTCTACTCAATTTGAAAACGGCGGAGCTTATCATCAGTACCAACCGTTAACCAAAAAAGGAAATCACGAGGTTGGCGGTGGCTTTAACGACGATCCGTTGTGGCTTATTGTCGGTACCGCAGCGTACATCAAAGAAACGGGAGACTTTGGCATACTGGATGAACAAGTGCCCTTTGACGGAAATGTAGAGCGTACGGCTACGCTGTTTGAACATTTGAAGCGTTCTTTTTACCACGTTGTGGGTAATCTGGGCCCGCATGGTCTTCCACTCATTGGCCGGGCTGACTGGAACGACTGTCTGAATCTCAACTGTTTTTCTGCTACACCAGATGAGTCCTATCAGACAACTCAGAATCTGGAGGGTCGAATAGCCGAATCCGTGTTCATCGCCGGACTATTTGTATATACGGGACCGGATTTTATTGAGCTTTGCAAGCGCAGAGGACTGGATGAAGAAGCAGCAACCGCTCAGGCATATGTGGATCGTATGCG
The DNA here is from genome assembly GCF_009827695.1 of Paenibacillus sp. OT2-17. Classification (NCBI taxonomy): domain Bacteria; kingdom Bacillati; phylum Bacillota; class Bacilli; order Caryophanales; family Paenibacillaceae; genus Paenibacillus; species Paenibacillus sp. OT2-17. The sequence goes on from NZ_WUDQ01000657.1 coordinate 1,840, forward strand.
AACAGCCACATTGGAGCATGGTTTTGACGGGGAATGGTTCTTACGTGCTTATGACCATTAT
>NZ_WUDQ01000658.1:0-1894 GCF_009827695.1 Paenibacillus sp. OT2-17
TCGGATTGCTCCTTTGTATTACGTGATGTTAGGAATCTATTTGGTTGTGAACGGGACAGGTCCACGATTTTGGCTTGGAGATCAGGAGGGAGTCACTGCCGCCAATATCGCAGCTCATTTCCTGTTTTTGAATGGTCTGAATCCGTACTGGATCAACAGCATTATTGGTGTGGAATGGTCCATTGCGGTGGAATGTATGTTTTATCTGTTTATCCCCCTATTATTTAAGCTGATCCGATCAATCCGCCATGCGACCTGGTTTGTTGTGATGGCACTTGTGGTAAGCTTTGGGCTAAATGCGGTATTTGCTCAATATCCATGGATTAATGATCACTCTTTATGGGGGCACTATCTGTATTTATGGTTTCCGAATCAATTGCCTGTCTTTGGACTAGGTATATTGTTGTTTTTCATTTGGAAAGACGAGCGGCATTGGAAAAGTATAGACCGGGTCAGTGGAGGTTGGCTGCTGGTTTCTGTGCTATTTGCATTTTTTGGAGGTATGACCGATTATCTCATAGGTATCGGGTTGCTGCTGGGAGCGTATGCTTTGTATCACTGGCAGCCGATCTGGCTGCTTAATCGGGTGTGGTCATGGATCGGCCGTCTTAGTTACAGCATGTATTTGACGCATATGCTGGTTCTGGGACTAATCGTACAGGTTAAACTACCTTTTGCTCCCCTAGTCAGCCTCACACTTATGTTTATCATGACGTTGCTATTCACCATCGGACTATCCTGGTTTACCTACTCGTGGATTGAACAGCCCGGCATCCGTTGGGGGAAAAAGCTTATCTCACGTATGAAGTCTGTGCACAAGCAGGGAGATTCGGTCAAAGAAAGTGTTGCCTAAGCTGCAACTTGAAACAGCATCCGATAACATTTGGTTGAAGTGCTTGAATAAATCTATGAAATAATTGAAAAGACCTCTTGAAAAGTAGCTCCCAGCCCTTTATATTCGATGTACATCCAAGTTTTTGAATACACCGATGAGGTTTGTTGGAATTGTAAAGGAGATGCACGCATGCTTTTGAAGCCAATCGGCTTTTTGCTTTTCTCCACGCTTGAGGGAGTAGCTGTTTTTGCGCTGATTTTGAGTATTTTTAAAGTTAAAATGACCCCTTATCTATGGCAGGCCATTTTTGTTAACCTGATTATGAATTTGCAAAGTTATATGCTCCGAGAGGAGTTTTCCTTTTCGTATTTGGTGCCTGTCGTAAATATGCTGCTTTTTATTTTTTTACTTGCTACGGTCGTGAAGATTCCGATTGTGTGGTCCGGTATTATGACGGTTACAGGTTATTTTGCATATGCCGTTGTTCAGTCGGTATTCCTAAAAGTCATGTTCGGCAACCTTCCGGTTTCTGAGCTGCAGGATGGGTCCTTGAAGGGCTATCTGCTACAAGTGGTAAGCGCGGCAGTAGGACTGCTTATTTCATTGATGTTGTATCGAAAAGGGATCGGCTTTTCCCCTAATTTCAAGAAGCTAAAGTTCAAAGAGGAATATGGCATTGTCATCACGCTGATTATCTTGTCGCTCATTTCAACTTCTATTGTGCTCTACTATAACGAGGTATGGTTAAATATGATATTTTTTGCACTGGTTTCGGGATTTTTCATCTATTATGCAATCGGAAAGGAATACCGGGATGATTGAAGCGATGGCTTTCAAACTTGCTAACCAGATCAAACGTACTGTGCCTGATCATCCGGCCTCTGTCGCGGTACTTAAATACGCACTTGCTCTCATTCTGAATGCGTCCATGATCATCGTGTTAACACTATTCGCCTCAATCTTCACGGGGCGGATGGTAGAGGCTGTAATGATTCTCGTCGCTTTCGCCCTGCTGCGCCAAATATCAGGAGGCATTCATTTGAAAACGGGCATGGCATG
>NZ_WUDQ01000659.1:0-1892 GCF_009827695.1 Paenibacillus sp. OT2-17
AGGAGATTATCCTGGATGAATGGTATCGTCCAGTCACCAAGGCGTGGAGAGCGGCTCAGATTTTCCCTGAGTTCTCCGCAGGCAACACAACACTGTCCAATCCGGGCGGACCTGGGTCTGTAGCCAATCCGGCGAATCTACCGGAAGCTTATGCGACAGGAGCCACGGACGTTAACAACAAGCTGGCCAGCTTCTCGCTGCGCGGTCCTTCTCCTTATGGCGAAGTGAAGCCTGAAATTTCGGCTCCTGGTGTGAACATCCGTTCTTCTGTACCGGGCGGAGTGTATGAGGGGGGATGGAACGGTACTTCTATGGCAGGCCCGCATACTGCTGGATTAGCAGCATTACTGCTTCAGGCCAAACCATCTTTGACTGTGGATCAACTGGAGGATGTTATTTCAAAAACAGCGACTCCGCTGACAGACAGCCAGTATCGGACTTCACCGAACAATGGTTACGGATATGGTCTGATCGACGCGCTTGCTGCAGTCAATTCAGTACTTAACTGAGGATTTTGCAAAAATCCCATAAGCGACTTCCAATGAACAAGATATAGAGCGAAAGACAGGATTAAGAAAGACCCCGGAAAATCCCTTTGAGCGGCTCGTACAGAGATTGCATACACCTGTTAACCGTGTAATGCACTATTACGTAGCCGCAAAAAAGGGGTTTTCGTACATAAAAGAATATAAAAGTCATAGAATTTCAGGAAAAATGCAAAAAAATGACTTGTATATCTGTTTTGATAACTTTATACTATTCCATAATATATGATTATATATCAATTTTTAATATAAAATGTAATGATATAACATGTTTTTCTTCGAATTTCTCCTGCTTTTTCTCCTTGGTTTCTACTGAATTCATCGCTTTTCTATTGGGATTGCAAACTCACCTATGAAGTACTGCCACCTATGAACAGCCAAATATTTTTGTGCCTCTATATTCTATGAAGGAGGTGGTCGCCAACCACATCGTATTGCGCAACCCGTGTGTTTGATGTGCTAGGCATGAGGTCTTACTCTGTACAGGTTATTCCAGAAACATTAAACCTAGTAAAAGGAGTGGAGAAGTAATTGATTAAACCTAAACGATTCAAGAAACCGCTATCTATCGGACTATCTTTACTAATGGCCTTTTCCTTTGTTCAACCTGCTTTGGCGAATAACACACCGGATGGCTCCAAGCTGGAGCTGAAATCTGCCTCGCACAAGGTCACGACCGCGAAGGTGTCCCCAAAACTGACCAAACAGTTTGAGGAGAATAACTATGTTACCTATCTGGTCAAATTAAAAGAACAGGTAGACACCAACAAGGTTTCCAAAAATGCTCTTCAAAAGGCCTCACTTGAGAAAATAACACCTTCCGCTGCCAAAATGGCTGCACGCAGCCATGTGATCAGTTCTCTGCGTGAAACGGCTTCAAGAACCCAATATGGGCTTGAAAATTATTTGGATAAGCAATCAGAGAGCGGCGGAGTGAAGGAATATAAAAGCTTTTTTATTGTCAATGCATTGGCTGTAACAAGCACCAAGGAGGTGCTGGATCATATTTCGCAGCTGCCTGAGGTCGATAAAGTCTTGCCGAATGAAACGCGTTATCTGCAAAAGGTGACGGTTGACAAGCAAGCAGAGGGAGCAAATGCCAAAACAGCTGAAACAGCGACAGCAGCAACGGCGAAGTCTGCAACGGTAGAGAAAGCTGTAGAGCTGGAGAAGGACGATGGCAAAACATCGGCTAAGCCTGGCAATGCAGGTAAGAACGATGTAGACCCATCTACGGTGGAATGGAACATATCCCACATTAACGCACCACAAGTGTGGGAAAAGGGAATTGACGGAACCGGAATCGTGGTTGCCAATCTGGATACAGGTGTAGATTATACACATCCG
>NZ_WUDQ01000065.1:0-15321 GCF_009827695.1 Paenibacillus sp. OT2-17
TATTTTGCTGATTGATAAAGTCCCAGAACGAGTGCGGGGGATGTTCACGCCTGCCTCATTGAAAGACAGACATACTTACAAGGTACTCATCCTAGACGATCACATTCAAGAAGTGTGTGTGGAGGGGCAGCAGTTCAACTATCATTATGTACAGCCTCTAAAAAATCATTTGTTACTCGTCGGAGCACGGTGCCATTATTACGGACCTGGTCAATACGATCTAAATGGTAAAATCCTTGATTATGAAGGTCATACCGTCAATGAGATGTTGCTTGGAGACGGCATCCAGAGTGTTCAGGTAACAGAAGAAGGTACGATCTGGACCAGTTATTTTGACGAAGGTATATTTGGCAATTATGGTTGGGTTGAGCCTGTTGGGTCCTCCGGTCTTGTCGCCTGGAATGAAAAGGGAGATAAAATATATGAGAACCAAGCAGCAGCCATTGATGATTGCTATGCATTAAACGTAGTCAGCGAACAGGAAATCTGGTTTTATTACTATTCAGACTTTTCATTAGGACGTATTTCCGGTAGTGACCACACGAATATTACGTTAATGAATCCGAGGATTTCTGGCTGCTCTGGGGTGGCTACAGATGGATATCACTTTTTATTCGATGGCGGGTATGGAAAGAGTGGACAATATGTCCTGAAAAAGAATGTGAAGCCAGGTAGTTTGAGCAAAGGGCAAAACATCCGTTTTTTAAATGACGATCAAGAGTTTCTTCAGCCGCACGAACAGGATTTCAGAAAAAACCGCCTGCTGCTCCGTGAAGGTTCTCTGTTGTACCAGGTGGCGATAGAAGAATTATTATAAAAACCCACGTCAGACGTGGGTTTTTTTGTTGATTGGAAGTAATTTGAGCCTATATTCTTGTTTTAAATTCATGGATATTGCCAAAGAGGGGGTATCGATAAGCAGCATGATAATTTCGTAACCTTACAGTTTTTTTTCCGTATAAAGATAAAAACATGATCCAAGTTCGTTCCCTCAGGGAGAAATGCAACCATGTTTAACAAAATGAGAAGTTGAGGTAATGCATTATATGAATGAAAAATTACAAGCCAATACAGGATATCAGCTGGCTGAGCGGAAGGCGATTCAGTATTTTGCATTACTGTATGATCAGGTCTTAGACAAATCTTATGTGACCACCCTGACAGAAGACATTCAAAAGTGGAAAAAAAATCATATTCATCATTCCTCATGGTTATCCTTTTTTTCACGGAGAAAGAGAAAACCTGATACTCGGGACTATAATAGATACATTCAATGGCTGAATTATACAGGCAAATTGGATGATTATCTGGACCGAAGTGTCTCCTATATTTATATGAGGGACCTAGGCAAAGCTCTGAATTCTCCTGACACACATACCCGGATTCAGCGTGTCATTGCAGACGTAAAAAAACACTTGATCCAATCCACCAGTGCAAACGGGGGAGACCAACCGGAATTTATGAATTTGGCCGGGGTGTATCGGTGGGCCCAGAGGGAAGGTATAGAAACCGCGATAATTTGGGTGATCAACAAACTTAGGTCTGTATCCTCCCATATTCCCATGGAGATGGATGCCGAGCAAGCCCAGCGTAAACTGATTAAGATCATTATCGGGGTTATTCTGCATGTGATGGAAGAAATGGACGATACAGTGTTGCCTGTGGAACGTGCTCGCAGACTTGATGAAGCCATCAGGCTTGGGTACTCCTATGGTCTAACCTATCCTTTCATTGATGATCTTCTCGATTCCCAGGTTTTGACGGTTGAAGAAAAAGAACAATATTCCCGTATGATACGTACCGCGCTTCTTAGTGGATCTGTGCCTGAGTTGGGCGATTGGACCGGAAATCATATGGAGTTGATTCAATACATACATTCGGAGCTCTCGGATGCATTTGAGTATATTAAGGAACATCAGCGGCCAGACACACAGCAAACATTTTTCGAGCAGTCCTATGTTTTTTTTCATGCTCAAGATATTGACCGTGTTAAGGACCTAACGCGAGTTACTTATACCAATGAAGAGCTTTATATACCCGTTATTTTGAAGTCTTCCTCATCCCGATTGATTGTCCGTTCCGTGATTAGTGCTCCTGCGGATGAGGGGTTTGAGCAACGAACATTCTTTTATGGTATCTATAACCAGCTTGCTGATGATTTTGCGGATATGGTTGACGATATGAGAGACGGTGCGGTAACACCCTATACCTACTATTTAAAATATCATCATCAGAGATCGGATCTTATCAATCCCTTTGAATTATACTGGGCGGTTATTTCCTATTTGATCCATAACGTATATGACTCCGATGCCATGGCTCGTGAGGTGATACTGGATCGTGCAATGAATGGACTCAAACGTTATAAAGAACGTGTAGGTATTGAAAAGTATGACGAAACGATGGAGATCTTTGCATCCGGAAATCCGGAATTTAATAATCTTATTCAGAAGATGGTACAAAAAGCGGATGATGTAGATTTCTTAGATAAGCTGCTTCGGGACCAGATGATTACCCATCTGAAAAACGATGCGAGGGAAAAAGAAGACTTTTTCAATACGGTCAAAATGGTCCGTGAGCAGATTAACAACCAATTGAAAATTACCAAGCCTCAAGGGATTCCGGCCATGAAAGAACAGCTTATTGAGGCTGCAAATTACAGTCTCGAAGGGGACGGGAAGCGGATACGGCCTATATTGACTTGGGTCATGGGCGTGAACGAATATGGATTAGATGCATCGGCAATCGTGCCTCTTCTGAGGTCACTGGAATATATGCATACCGCATCCCTGATCTTTGATGATCTTCCTTCCCAGGATAATGCGTCTACCCGTAGAGGGCGTCAAACCTTGCATCAGGTGCACAATAGCGCCACTGCGGAACTAACCGGTCTGTATCTGATCCAGAAGGCGATTGGGGAACAATCGTCACTTGACCAGTTCAATGCTGAAACGGTGCTTGCCTTGATACAATACTCGGCCCAGAAAGCAGAAGATATGTGTATGGGGCAGGCGATGGATCTGGATTCCAAAGGAAAGGCACTGACCTTGGAGCAGCTGAATATGGTGTGCTTTTACAAAACAGGAGTGGCGTTTGAGGCTTGTCTGGTTATGCCAGCCATGCTTGCACAGATCAAGGAGTCGGAAATTGCTGCTTTGAAGAAATTTGCCTATCATATGGGGATTGCTTTTCAGATTAAAGATGATTTGCTGGATGTGGAAGGAGATATGCTCTTACTCGGAAAACCTGTTGGCCAAGATTCTGATAATAACAATTCGAATTTCGTGTCCATTCTTGGTCTTGAAGGTGCCAGTAAAGAGATGTGGGAACACTATTGCCTCGCGATGGAAGCATTGGAAGAAATCCCACGTAATATTGCTTTTCTGAAGCACTTAATACATTATGTCGTGAACAGGGACCGTTAAAAAAACGAGTGTACCCCATTGCTCCACAAGAGTAATGGGGTATTTTTACGTTGAATGTGAATATCTGGTGACTTCAGCACCCCATTTTTCCCATTATGGTGCATTCTCCCTTATAATAATACAAAACAGACGAGGAGATGAACTCTAAATGAAAAAAGGAATCTTGGTCGCTTCAGGGTTGGTTGTTGCCGCATTGGGGACATACCTAATTGCAGGAAATATTCAGAAAGAAGGGGTGGAAAACCACGAGACGACAGACATCAAGCAATTGGTGCATGATATCAGTGCAGGCAAGGCAACAGCCCAGTCCGCTTCCATTAATTCCAGTCAGTTGATTGTCACAGGGGACGATACTCAGACCATGAATTATGATTTGCCTGACAACGAGTTTTTTGTTTCGATTGCGCCATATGTGGAACAGACCCACCCTTGTGCAACTCATAGTCTAACGGGCTGCCAAGGCGAAATAAAAAACGGAGCGTTCAATGTGACCGTTCACGACTCCGAAGGGAATGTCATCATGGAGAATGCCGCTATGAAATCACAATCCAATGGTTTTATTGATCTATGGCTACCGAGGGATAAAACATACCGCATTAGCGTGAATCATGAAGGTAAAACGGCTGAAACTGAATTCTCTACATATGAAAAAAACGATACGTGTATCACAACGATGCAGTTGGGTTAACGACGGAGGATGAGGGGTGAGCTTGCGGATCGCTGAAACGCTCTAAATCCGCAAAACTCTGCGTTCTCATATATAGCTTTTAGTAAAGAGCCTACGTCTGACGGAGGCTCTTTGTGCTGCCCTAATCTTTTGCTGGAGTTACCGAACAGGTTGGAAAGGAATCTATGAGGAATCAGGTAGCAAAACTTTAAATTGTGTATACTAAAAACCTATTAAAATAGCTGCAAACTTCCGACATATTATCTAAGAGCTTTTCGCTCAATATTCCTCGGGGAGATGGCAGCATGTCACAAAATATTAAGAAGCGCGTAATCAGATCATCCAGCATCGCCAACACATTGGCCATGGTCTTGTTAGTCATTATCGTTGTCGTCTTTGCAACCTTGGGGACGTTCATGTTTGCAAGCACGCAAAGCATACTTGTCAAGCAGCAAGAGGCCATGCTCCAGACCAAGACGCAGGCCGTTGTCACTCAATTCGATGCGTTGTTTAAGGAAAAGGGATCACTTGTCAAACAAATGTCAACGAACAATCTTTTTAAGCAATATTTAGAAAGCACCCCATCGGCAGAAATGGTGAAAACTTCTCCTTATGCTGCGGAAACAGTAGCGACTCTGGCAGCCATTGTAAAGGCAGAGCCATCTTTTGCCGACGCCTGGATTGCAGGAATATCTGGTAAAGGCTTCTTTCTTCAGAATGATGGTGTTGCTTCTAAACCGGATTTTGATATTCATACACGCCCATACTTCAAACCAGCTGTTGAAGCAGACGGTTTATACTACTCAGAACCCTATAAGGACGTCAATTCGGGTAATGTGCTCATGGGCATTTTCTATCCGTTCAAAGATAGCAGTAATCAATTAATCGGATTTGCTGCAGTTGATATTGCTTTCAAAGACATCCCTGCCGTTATGCAAAGCTATTCGCTTGGAAGCACAGGTTATTCGATTCTTGCATCCAAAACAGGTGATATTTTGTATCACCCCGATCAAAATAAAGTGCTGAAAGAAAAGATTAACGAAAGCACAGGTGATCTTGGGGAGATTGGAAAGAAAATGATTGCCGGCGAGTCCGGAGTGCAGCTAATTAATGATAATGGCGAACGTCGTTACATTGGGTATGCAACCAGTAAAGATACGGGGTGGTCTGTAGGCTTAACCATTTCTGAAGATGAGGTGCTCTCAGAATTAAAAGCGTTTACCTGGATTACCATTGGCGGTTTTGCGGCAGCCACCATCCTGCTCGTTGTGATTTGTTATATAACGCTCCGTTATCTGTTGAGATCAATCCCGAAATTGCTTGCAAAAATCAAGCTGATTGAAAATGGAGATTTGACCGTTCAGTTTGATACGCAATCCAACAATGAAATCGGGCAAATTTCTCAAGGAATTTACAATATGGTTCAAAAAATTCAAGGCATGCTCCAAATGGTGGGTGGCTCAGCTCAAGTGTTGAATCAGTCTTCTCATGATTTGCAATCCATTTCTTCCAGAACCGCAATCACGATGAACGATACTGCGACAGCAATTAATGAGATTGCCAATGCAACGAACTACCAATCCATCGAAACGGATAACATTTTACAAAAAACCGGAGCATTATCCGGCCAAATTGACGAAATTGCCAATGATGCCAAAGCCATCGAAACAATGGTGCAAATCTCTGCTGAACAAAGCGGACAGGGGCTTGCTGTAGTAGATCAGTTATCCAGATGGGCGGAAGAAAATCACAATTCCACACAAGCGATGTCGTCTATTATTCAGGATATTGATCTGAGCCGTCATGAGATTTCCAGCATCGTCGATACGGTCAACCAAATTGCAACGCAGACCAACCTGCTGGCGCTCAATGCTTCCATTGAAGCTGCACGTGCAGGAGAACAGGGCAAAGGGTTTGCTGTGGTTGCCGGAGAGGTTCGCAAGCTGGCTGAGCAGACGGCGCTGGCGACACAGGAAATCTACAAGAAGGTACGTGTGATTGAAGAAAAAACCAGCGTATCAGTTGAGCATACGGTTCACGGTCTGAAAATTGCAGAAGAAAATGCCAGATCGGTGGAGGACACGAAGCAAGTATTCTTTAGCATTAACAAGGATTTGGAAGATTTGAAATTGCGAATGATTCAGATCAGCACGAACACCTCCAAAGTCCACAAGCACAAAGATGAGATTTTGCAGGCGTTGGAGATTATCTCTTCTACCACAGAAGAGAATTCCGCTTCAACCGAAGAGGTCAGCGCCAGCACGCAGGAACAATTGGAGAGCTTTGAACAGGTTGCTGAACTATCCAAACAATTAAACCAATTGTCCAATAAGCTTCAAGACGAATTAAAACAGTTCAAGGTCGAGTAGCAAGTCTACTAGGCATGATTTTGACTTATATACAGCAAAGCCCGCGATCAGCGCGGGCTTTTTAGCTTTAACAGCTGTTGTGGGATAGAGAGCATGGTAGCTGGTGCGGGATACAGATAGACTATACGTATAAACTGAAATATTAGCGGGGTGAAGATATGGATTGCTTTGAAAAAAATGTTGTGTCCGTCTGGTACGGTCACTTTGCCTCTGAAGATGAGTTGTTTGAATATGTTGAGATCAAATACCCGGAAGATGAGAATGAGGATGTTTTTAGCGGTTTTTTAAATGATCATGAAATAGATGATTTTGACGAAGATTTTGCTGAAGGAGTCTTTCAGGTTGACGGGACCGATGATGGTATAAAAGATGTTTCCTATGTTGATTCTTTTTTATCTCCACTATTACATGATTTGAGTAAAATAGATGGTAAATATAATTCGTTGTTCTTTATATATGATTGTAATACAAGCGGTTTGCTTGAAAAAAGCGGCGAGAAACTATGCTTTTTAGCCGCGTATCCTTATACAAGAGATTAACGTTACATTATTCCACTGTTTTCGGAGTCTTATTTCAAGTAATTATATAATGAAAATTGAACTTAAAGGATCAATAATTTGATCCGAAAGAATCAGGGACTTAAGGTAAATTTCCATCTTAAGGCCCTTTTTTTGTGCAAAATTAGATTTCCAAATTTTTGAACGGCTGATATACTAAGGAGACAAGTGAGATGAAGATAAACCTACTCTATCGGGATGAAGCAGGAAGGTTCGGCAAGCGCTGCTCTCAGAAGCGGCTTTTGTGATGGTCGAGCAGTACAAAGAGGTGGAGCAGCCGGAAGACTGGCTATTTCCAGAGCAGAGAAAAGGCCGCCACCTGACGGAACGTTAAGCTTAGATTGATCTTCGCTATTTTCAGGAACTGCTGGGGCATCAGAGTGTGCGAACGACGGAGCGGTATACACATGTGAGCAGGCGGGACATTGGGCGGATTCAAAGTCCGTTGGATCGGATGAGCGGGCAGGAGGATTGAAACGCAGAAAGTGCGGGAATCAGGAACAAAGTGCAGGATTCACGAAGTTCGTGAATAGGACGAAGAGAGCATTTTTTCGGAAGTTCGCAAATAAGACGTTAGCTGAAATTGATAGGTTGCAAAGAGAGGTGAAAACATTGTGAAAGAACTGGATTTAAGACCAAGGCTATTAAGATGGCATTTCGATGATGAGGTTGAAACTGATAATCCAGAAGAATGGAATTGGATAGAGATCACGATGCATTTCACGGATGGTTCCAAAAGATGGAGCATTTTATATACACCAGAACGATTGCTAAATAACTGGTCTAGGCCAAACATAGATCCACCATGTATTCATATGCAACAGTTTATTGTAGTTAGAAGCTACGAAGTTAGTGATATTGACAGAGTGTTAAGAGTTTTCGATGAGGAAGATGAATTGATAGAAGCCTCAATGAAATATCCAGAGTGATTCGAAGAAGTCAGCAACATCATCTAACATTATATCCACGCATCAGGCATACGCCCTCGGTCCGGCAGAAGGATTTCGGGGAGGCAGGAGCAGCCGGACACACCCAACATTCGCTGGGCGTCATGAATACGGGGACGTTATACATAATTCAAAATACATTTTAAATAAGGAGTATTACATGAGAAGAAAAAGGAACGCAGTTGTTCAAGCACTATCGGATTTTAGTACTGCTGGTGTCACGGGAGGAATACTAAATCTTATTACTCCTTTACCTTCAGGCCTCCAAGCCTTGGTTACTTTAGGTATACCTATGCTTGCATGTATGTACAATGTTGGAGATCGCACAATCACTAATAGACTTGCAAGTAAAGATAAAGAAAAGGTAGAAAGAATTTTATATGATCTTCAAATAGAAATGGAAAAAAGAGGACTAGAAGATTTGAGGAGATTCGTTCAATTTGATTTTTCTACAGAAGAATATGCAATTGTAGAGGAGTTAGTTAAACAATCAATTAATGCTAAAAACGAATGGATAAGAAAATTAGCTGCTTCTATATTAGTAACTGTTGGCTCTCAGGAAGTAAAGAACTTAAAAGGAATGGAAAGATGTCTTAGATTTATGACTGAATTAGACGACCTTGATACTCAATTGCTAATGTTGCACATATATATAAATCATGTTCACTTGGTAGATAGAAATAAAATTATTGCAGAAGCTCAAGAGATTAAACAAAAAATAATTGAAGATGATACAGTATATGCTCAATCTATAAAAGTTAGTGCAGAAAAGTTAGCATTTTTAGGACTAGTAATGCGTTCCACTTCTATGTATCCATATGAAGATGAAGAAAACTCTAAAAAAAGAATAATTGATGATTTTTTAAGTAAAAATACTGGGGAAATTACTGCTCACTGTATTTCCTTTCTAAGTTTTCTTCAAGGAACCTTAAATGAATGAATTAACAATATAATTCATAATCAATGAACAGCGTATAACATAATACTCACGCTGCGGACATTCGTCCTTGGCCCGGCATACGCCGGACACCCAGCATACGCTGGGTCGTGAATACAGGAACGTTAGATGAAACTGGCGAAAAGATACCACAATTCGCAATTCAACAAATCAATAATTTCGTTTAAATTAATGATTGAAAGGAGCATAGAATTTGACAAACGATATACCTTTCTATAAATATAATGGGCTTTATGAAGTTGCGATGCTCAAACATATTATTACAACAAGTCGTGATATCTTATTTGGTCAAATCGACCATTACAAAATTGAAATAAATAATGAAGCGGATCTTCAGCTCCACTTTTCGTATATATTAAAAAGCGTAGGAGAACTATTCAAATTTGGTATAAATCACAATCTGAAAATAATCTCGAAACCCCATTCAGATCTGCAAATACTCTATCAAAAAGTGGTTCTAATAGATCAAAAATTGATATAACATTGGAATGGTATGGAAGCACTACCCAAGTTACAACGTGCGCAATTGAATTGAAGTTTTTCCTTAGGGATAAACTTCGTGAGCCCCATAACCGTTTTGATGTCTTTTGCGATCTGAAGAATTTAAAAGAGTATGCTCAGTTGTCCAGAGATTTTAAAATCGGATATTTTTTGATAGGTACAGACAATACTCATTATGTTAATCAAAAATCATATTCAAATGGTACTAAGGATTTTGATTTTCGACATAATACAAAGTATGAAGCTAATACTGTCTTAACTTACAGCGCTAGAAATGGTCATAATAAGACGATATATCTAAACAATGATTATTATTTTTCATGGCAAAGAGTAAGTCGCTTTTATTTCTTAGATCATTTTATTTATAGGAAATAGAGTTTATGTAAACAAGAATTTAGCAGGTATTTCAAGATGTCGCCAGCATCATCTAACAGTTTATTTACGCGGTGATCCTTGCGGATCTTGGTCTGCCAGAAGTAATTTCAGAGTAGCAAAGTCAGGCAGACAACCCTACGAGGCGAAGTGGCATAGCCACCCGATAGCTGGCGCTGCCACTTTGCCTCATAGGGTTCGTAAATAAGGGAACGTTAGGCGAAATTACTATTTGAAAATGGTTTAATATGAAATTAATCATTCAAGAATTACAAGCAGAATCGTATAATCAAAAAAATCAACATCTAAGTTACTTAGAAAAATATATTTAGTGGACAAAAAGCTTAATATAATCGAATTTCGAAAGAGGCCTTATGAAGAACTGAATAGATTTGAAACTATAACAATATCTCAATACATAGAGATATATTATTAATAAATATGGGAGTAAACAACATGGATGAAAAAAAGTTTATAGAAGATCTATACATTGAAAAGACGAAAAATGATACTAATTCTAAAACGTTAGCCAATGCATTGGATATGATTACTAAGACTGTATTTGAAGACTCGAATAGATTTATTTTTGAACTAATTCAAAATGCAGATGATGCTCCTGTACAATCAGGAGTAGCCAATATTAAGGTCGAAATAAGATTGCTAGAAAAATACTTAATTTTCAGTCATACAGGTAAGCATTTTACAAAGGAAGACGTTAAAGGAATATCTGACTTAGGTAGTGGAGATAGTGGAAAAACGAAAGATATTGAAAAAACAGGATATAAAGGAATAGGTTTTAAATCTATTTTCAATACTTGCGATTTAGTATATATTCTTTCGAAAAATTTCACCTTCAAATTTGATAAAAATCATGAGAAGTGGAGAAATGCCCAAAATTATCCCTGGCAGATAATTCCTATTTGGTTTGAAGAAATTGATTTAGATAAAGAAGTTCGAAACGAGATTAACAGATTGAATGTGATCACAATAGTTCCTATCAACAACCGGGAACAAATCAAAAGAGAAATAATAGAGGTTTTTAGTGACTCTAGGATTATGTTATTTTTGCGGCATATTTCTGTATTGACATTTATTGATGGTAGTGCACAGGAATTGCGATTAACACGTGAACAAGGCGATGATGGCCTTAAATCTATATCTGTCAATGGATTGAGAAAAAGTCGCTGGTTATACAAAGAATTTATTGTTCCAGTGGATATAGATTTAAAAGAGAAAATAAAAAACCTCGATAAAGCAACCTATCCAGATAAATTAAAAGAAGCAACAAATATTAAGATTTCATTTGCTGCTTCCGTTGCTGAGAATGGTGATATAGAGGAAATATCTGAAGCTCAACTTTATTGTTACTTACCGACAAAGGTCCAGCATAACTTTAACTTTTTAATAAATGGAGACTTCATAACAAATGCAGAAAGAACGAGAATTCTTGAAAATGACTGGAATGGATTTATATTTAAGCAGATAGCTATTTGCAAAATCAAGTGGTTAGCTGAATTAGTTCGAGATTTTAAGTATAAATATCAATTTACGAGACTAATAAGAGGTAAGTTTTCTTCATTCGGTTCTTTAACAAGTAAAAGTTATAATGAAGGTCTCGATAGTGCAATTGCTGAAATACCTTTTATTCCGGTTCAGGATTATGAGAATGTTTACTCAAAAATAAGCGGTTGTATTATAGACAATACTGGATTTAGTGAGGAGTTTGGAACTGGATTAATTTTAAGTCAATATAGTGAAAAATTTAATGTAGCTAATTGTAAAATTAAGAATCAGAGGATATTAGCAGACTTAGGTGCTGAAATAATTGACAAGAAAGAGCTGTGTGGATTATTTGCAACAGAAACATTTAAAAAAATGCTTAACTCAGATGTACAATATAATATAAGATTGATTAAATTTTTGCATCAAAAAGATAGCAAGTCTGGATGGTCAACATATTTGAAAACAGTTCCATTTTTGCTAGATGAGGTCCAACAATTGAGTCCGCCAGAAAATTTATATTACCCATTACCTGAAGGGGAAATGGGAATCTCTGATGTTGTCTCTATGAGATGTCTGAATGTTCAGGTTTTCGAAAATATAAAAAAAGATGATAAGCTTGTTATGTGGCTTACATTATTAGGGATCAGTGAACCCTCTGAGATAGATATTTTAAGAAAATCGATCTTTCAAATGATTGACTCTGATTTAATTAATATATCAAATGCTTTGTTTATAGGAAGATTTGTTGTTAAAGTCTTTGATAAAGGAATTCTTAATGACAATGATTATAAAAAGTTGTCCAATCTGAAGTTACTAACAACTAAGGTAAGTTTACAACTTCCCAATAAATGCTACTTTTCTGATTATTATAAACCAGAGTTGAGCCTTGAGAATTTCTTTACTGAGGGGGATTATGTATCTCCTCAGTATATCCAAGAGGAATCAGAGCTGTATAGTTTTAAGAAATTGTTTTTAAAAATAGGTGTGCAACAGAAGATAAAAATCTCTATTGAAGAAAGCATCGAAAGGCAAAATCTGGTGAGGAAGTATCCCTCAGTTCAATCATATCTCAACTTTATAGATAATGGAGACTTTTATCCGCAGCAGACAAAAACTTATATTTACAGAGGACAACATGGATTGAAAAATTTCGTGTATGTCCAGTATATGGAGTACACAAATAATCTAAGGTTTTCTATTAAGTTATGGAAAATAATTTTTGGCAACCACTGGAATGAGCTTTATTCCAAATCCTTGAGTTCAAAATATTACACATATTTCGGAGATGCCAGCTTAGATAAAAGTTCATATATTCAGTATTACGTAAAAAACAATCCCTCTATACCGAGTGATGATGGACAATGTTATAAATCAATAGACTTATATTCCAGAAGTTTAATAAAAATCGTCGGTGACTTTTATCCCGTTGTGCATAGAGATATCTCTTTAAATAAAGAACAAGAGGAATTTCTCGCGATTAAAACTAGGGTTACCACCCAGGATTGTTTATGTCTGCTTGAGAAGTTAGAAGGTAACCCAGTAAGCAGTCTTACACTAAAGAAAGTCGATTCGATATATCAACAAATAATTAATAATAAACCGGTAAACGAGAATAATCTTAAGATTAAATATTTAAAGTTGTTGGCAACAGATGATTCATTTCAATTTGCTTCTGAACTTCATTTTTTTGATGTTAAGGGGATAATGCCTCCCAGTAATTCTAAGTTCTTTATAAAAATATCGGGAACAAAAAAAGATAACCAAATATTATTTGATTATTTCGATATACCTGTAATAAAAAACGAGGACCTTCAACTTGATACCACGGGTGAAGAAAGTGATGAAAAACTTAAGAAAAAACTACTTCAAAAGTCAAAGTACTTAGCTATGCTTATTGCTAATATTAACGCAGAAGATCCTTTAGAAATTTTATATAACCTAACAAGGACAATCAAAGATGCAAATTTTAAAAGGGCTGAATCGTTATCTTTACTACTGATCAATAGAGCAGGGACAGAAATATACAATCAAACTATTGATTCCTGGTATCATGCTGAATCAAATTCGGTTTATTATGCAGGTTCTTTAACTAATCCTTTGACACTTTATAATCTAAGTAACTCTCTGAGTTCTCTGTTTGAAATGAGAGGAAATGATAGAGAGATCCATCTTATATTACAGCTCAACGACATTGACACAGAAAAGTGGTTTACATCTATAGGATATTCAGTTATTAATATTGATCCTATTGAATTGGAAGTATCCAGTGATCAAAGAGATTCAGAATTTGAAAAATATGAAAATGAATATCCTGATTCTGGAATGGAAGAGGATAGTCTTTTAGAATATATAAACCAATCTGATGTTGATGATAATCTACCATCTTCAGTAAATAAAAATCAAAACACGAGAAAGCAAAATTACTACTATGGAAATAATCACAATGATGAACTTCAAAGTGACCTAATAAAGGAGAATAATGAATTAAGAGAAGCGGAGAATAACTATTATTCGTCTAGAAGCACTCTATCTACTTATAATTTTAGTTCAACAAATCATAGGAAACGTTTAATTTCTTATGTAACAAGTGAGGGAAATGAGACATCTTCACAAGTAAATAAGAATGAATGGGAGTTACAATACCAAATCTCAGCAATAAATGCTGCGATTAATTATGAGACAACAGAAGGACGTAAACCAGTACAAGCTTCTGATATAGGTGGAATTTACCACATCATTTCTCCTAATGGTGATATAGAGGGAACCAATCGATATATTATTGTTTTTGGATTTATAGGTGAATGGAACAATTATGGAGTGTTGCTTTCAAATGAGCAAATGAAGTTTGCGAAAGAAAACGGAGATCAGCTGTGGCTATATGTCGTTGAATTTGTTGAAGATAAAGAACATATACAAATTAATCCGATTCAGAATCCTTACAGTAAAATTACATCTTACGTATTTGACTATGGGTGGAGGGCTATTGCAGAGAAAACCAAACTTGTAGATAAGTTTGTTGCTGGTGTAAGAATTAATCATCACATTTTTGGTACGGGAACGATAAAGGAAGAGGTAAATAAAGGGAGAATAAAGTTTTTAATTGTAAATTTCGAAAATGGCGAAAAAAGAATTCCTTTTAATATTACTCAAATGGATATTTTGGAGGATTAGATAAAGTGGCTAATATGATACCAGACTTGACTGATGAACAACTTTCTTATTTCAATTCTCATGGTGAGGTTCAGGTGTACAGAGCACTGAAGGAGGGACTTCCTAATAGTTATTCAGTCTTCTCCCAAGTAGCATGGATTCTGAAACGTGAAAGTGATGAGGCGCGTGACGGGGAAACTGATTTTATAATTATTCACCCTCATTATGGGTACTTGTGTATTGAAGTAAAAGGTGGGGGGATTTCTTTTAATGCTGGTGCTGATCAGTGGTACTCAAGAGACCGCTATGGACGGGAGCATTTAATTAAAAATCCAATTCAACAAGCGAAGAATGCAAAATACTCCATTAGGGCAAAACTGTTGGAAACTGAACTAAAGGACTTATTTAAGGAGAGTAGGATTCCATGTGGGCATGCAGTATTTTTTCCGGATATAACTGATGCAAGTTCTATAAGTCGCTTAGATTTACCTGGAAATCTTATTGGAACAAACAATGATTTGCTTTCAATTAAAATCTGGGTTGATGATTGTTTTGATTATTGGCTTGACAAAGATTCATCTAGCTCCAATTTTTTTGGACAAAAAGGGATAGATATTTTTGGGAAGATATTTTCTAAATCCTTTACTGTTCAGCCGCTAATTTCTTTGAATTTAAGAAACGAGGAAGAAATTAGAATAACTCTTACAAAGGAACAAACTAGAGTGCTGGACACACTTAGAAAAAGACGTCGTGTAGTAGTTAGTGGTGGTGCTGGGACTGGAAAGACTATTCTAGCAGTTGAAAAAGCAAAGCGGTTAGCTAAAGAAGGTTTCTCTACTTTATTAACTTGTTATAACCGGCCGCTCGCTGAT
>NZ_WUDQ01000660.1:0-1880 GCF_009827695.1 Paenibacillus sp. OT2-17
TCTGTTGCGCTCCGTCTTCAAGGAATTTTGGCAACCAACCAAAATATTTTGCCAGGAATGCCGCAAAGAGCATTACGATCGGACCAGGCAGACCAACTAACTCTGCGGCTAGGTACCTAACATGAAGAATCCGATAGCTAAAATGGCTCCGGCAGCCATTTGGTAAAGATCAAGCGGTTTTTTATTTTTATCCTCTGCAAGTCCCAAAACATCGCTATCCCCTGTTTTGAGTAGCGTGCCGTTACCGGTAAGTTCTGGTTTTCTATCTCCCAGTTGTTTCAACAAGCCGGACAGGATAATAGCACACAAGCTACCCAACATGACCGCAGGAATAATCATGGCAAATTGTTCACCTTGGGTCGAACCCAAAATTTGGCTGTAGCCGATAGAGAGTGGAATCGCACCTTCACCAACGCCTCCCGCCATGATAGGAACAAGGATGTAAAACAAGGTATCATACGCAGGGATTCCCAAAGCCACACCTGTAAGCAAACCAACGCCTGTTCCGAGAATGGATCCGATCGTCAAAGGGACAGCCAATCTAACGACCGCTTTTATCATGAGTTCCCGATTCATACCAAGGATACTGCCAGCGATAACAATTGCGATGTACACATACAGGAAATTGGTATTATCCATAAAGACAGTAACGGAATCAATTGCTGACTGTGGGAGAAGATGAGCATACACCATATAAGAAGGAACAAACGTTGCCATAATTGCAGCGCCGCCGATATCCTTCAGAATAGGAATGCGCTTTCCAATTTCCGCCAGAACAAAACCATACAATACCATGACAGATACAGCCCCGGGCATATCACTACCAAGCTTTCCGGAGTTCATCAGTAGGTAGACAACAGCCATAAACGGGATGTAAAGGCCTACAGGAATGACCCCTCCAATCTTGAAGTTCAACACCTTTTGCCACTTGGGCTCTGTTCGTGGCTGTAGCTTAAGCTCTGCGGCCTCTTGTAGATTATTAGTGACCACTTGATCGCCTCCTAGATGATCAATCTGCGTTTTATTCTCGAATCAATCGCAAGCCCAGGTTTTCACAAGACTTTGTATTAAAACGTTTTCTTTTATTGGATGATTCGAGATAACTAAATTGTAAAAGGTAAATCTTAAAGTATTCTGACTAATCCTTAAATGTTTTTAAGAACCATGTGACAAAAAATATGTAAGCGTTTTCAAAAGAAGTTACGGTTGACTCATTTACTAACACAGCTTGTTTTGATGCCGCCCTTCAAAGTTATGTATTCCCTTTTATTACTAAATTAAGGATGGCTAGAGATATAATCAGCCGTAGAAAAAAAGCCCCCCGGATCCATCGGCGTGCTTTCAAGAGAACGTATACAATTGGATAGAAGTATATAGTTAATCTATCTTCCCACGGAAAAACGATACCCGATTCCCCAGACGGTTTTGATATATTTTGGATTCGTGGGATTTTCCTCAATTTTGGTCCGCAGGTGTCTGATATAGACCATAATCGTGTTATTATCGACAACCGTATCTTTCCAGATGTTTTGATATAGCTGTTCTTTCGAGAAGACCTGATTGGGGTGCTCCATAAAAAATTTCATGAGTTGTAATTCTTTTGATGACAACGCGACTTCCTGATTATTTTTTTGAAACGTATAGGTATGATGATTGAATAGAAATGGTCCCAACGCAATGTGTAAGGCTTGTTGTTTTGATTCCTGAAGCTGGCGGTATCTTTTAATCTGGTTCTTTACCTGAGCGCAAAGCACAGGAGGACTAAATGGTTTGGTAATATAGGCATCTGCCCCAAGTCCAAGTCCAATGATCTGATCTGTGTCTTCTTTTTTACCACTCAGAAAAATGATTGGCGTATGGATGCCCATATTACGCGTTTG
>NZ_WUDQ01000661.1:0-1855 GCF_009827695.1 Paenibacillus sp. OT2-17
AAAAGCCGATGTTCTCGTTTTTGAGAACTTGGCTTTTTAAAGTTGCTTGTTGGAGCTCATTAGGAGCGATTGAAAATCGAAGAGACAGGATTATTTGACCAACTGTGGAATGTAATCCACGATATTATAAATAGGAGCACTGCTCTGTTGCGTAACAGCCAAAATTAATGCACCTTCGAGCATCGAAATGATAAGTACCGCCAGACTGTGTGCCTTTTCCTCTGTCCAGCCCGATTTCTGAAGACGTTCCATATAAATGCGCTGCCAATCTGCAAATGTATTCACACAAGCATGACGTAGCGATTCGCTAATACAGGAAGTTTCCGCAGCAGCCCAGAAGCCAATCGGCATGAAGTCGTTAAAGCCGGTACGGTCTGCCTCCTCAGCTGTATTACGAATAAAATTCTGAATGGCTAGTACAGGATTATCGTTTTCGTCCAGTGTCTGTTTTAATTTTTGCTTAATAAATTCATTCCCTCTTCTTATGCATTCCAAAGCTAATTCTTCTTTACCACGCGGAAAATAATAATAAAGTGAGCCCTTCGGTGATCCACTCTCCGCAAGAATCTGATTCAGTCCAGTTGCGTGATACCCCTGATGAAAAAAGAGCTTCGATGCGGTTTGTACGATATTCTCGTATGATTCAGGTTTAGCAGCCATATACAGCATCCTTCATTATATATTATTTATAATTTACTTTGACAAAAAAATAACAACATGTTTATTATATATAGACCGATCGTTATAATTCAATACCCATTAATTTATTGGAGGAACAAAAACAACATGAGTACAAAGAGTCAAACGAGTTCACCCTCTGAACCCAAAACGTTCAAGGTGCTACCTATTATGATTGCCCTGCTCCTTAGTGGCTTTATTGGAATGTTCAGTGAAACGGCACTTAACATTGCACTGAATGATTTGATGCAGATTTTGCATATTACAACTGCAACAGCCCAATGGCTGACGACCGCTTATCTGCTGACACTCGGTATTTTAGTACCTGTATCGGGATTGCTGATTCAAACCTTTACGACAAGACAGCTGTTTGTTACATCGTTGCTGTTCTCAATAGCTGGTTGCCTCGTTGCTGCACTTTCACCTACTTTTTCAGTGCTATTGATCGCTCGTATTCTTCAGGCCATTGGTACAGCGCTGTTATTGCCGTTGATGTTTAACACCATCTTGATCATTTTCCCGGCTGAAAAGAGAGGCGCGGCTATGGGGATCATCGGATTGGTAATTATGTTTGCACCTGCGGTGGGACCTACCATTGCAGGACTGGTACTGCAAAATCTGTCTTGGCACTGGATCTTCTGGATTTCTCTTCCTTTTTTGGTTCTCTCGCTGATTTGCGGTATTTTATTTATGCAAAACGTTTCAAAAACGACCAAGCCCAAAATTGATCTTTTATCTATCCTCCTGTCTTCCATTGGCTTCGGTGGTGTCGTGTTTGGTTTCAGTAAATCTGGAGAAGGTGGCGAAGGTTGGGCTAGCCCGATGGTTCTGCTTCCAGTGATCGTCGGTCTGGTATCGTTGATACTGTTCTCTGTACGTCAATTGAAAATGAAGCAGCCAATGTTGAATTTGCGTGTGTTTAAATATCCAATGTTCGTTATCGGCGTTATTATGGTGTTCCTATGTATGATGACGATCCTTTCTACGATGCTGATTCTTCCACTCTTTTTGCAAAAAGGGCTGGCTCTGTCTGCTCTAACAGCAGGTTTGGTACTTCTGCCTGGTGGAATTATCAACGGTCTCTTGTCTCCCATTATGGGCTCCCTATTCGATAAATTTGATCCCAAATGGCTTGTTATTCCAGGCCTTGTGATTGTGGCCGCTGTTTTGTTTTTCC
>NZ_WUDQ01000662.1:0-1852 GCF_009827695.1 Paenibacillus sp. OT2-17
TCCCGCTCGGTGGTTGGCACGTATTTATGCTGTCCCCGCAGCGCATGCCTGCGCAGGGGGATGCTTACCGCAATCTGCATTCCACCATGTACGGTATAGGTGATTTCAATTCCGCTGCCGGAACATTTACGGCAGAGAGGTATGCTCAGGTGGATCACGGATTCGATTTCTATGCCCCACAGTCAACCTTGGATGATAAAGGGCGGCGTATCGTCATCGGATGGATGGATATGTGGGAGTCGGAGATGCCGACCCAGCAGGGGCACCATTGGGCTGGTGCGATGAGTCTTCCGCGGGAAGTGGTTATCGACGGCGCCAGGCTGCTGTTCCGTCCGCTTGAAGAGGTAAAGAATTACCGATGCAATCTGTTCGAGCAGCGGGATATCTTACTGACAGGTGAGCAGATTATGGACACGCGCGGAGATAGCTACGAACTGAAGGTCGTATTTGAGTTTGAGGCCAGTAACACCGATGAATTCGGTTTAAAACTGCGGGTGGGTAGCGAAGAGGAGACTGTACTGTCGTATCGTCCCGATGACGGTCTGTTCCGTTTCAACCGTGAACGTGCTGGTATAGGCCCAGGAGGAGAGAGAAGAGTGCCTTTGGACTTAAACGAGGGCCGTCTGGAGCTTCGGGTTTTTGTCGATAAAAGCTCGGTGGAAATATTCATCGGCGATGGTGAATACGTCCTCACAGGAAGAGTGTATCCGGGAGTGGAATCTACGGGCATTCGAGCGTTCGCGAGCGGAAAGTGTACGATTGCTTCGTTTCAGAAGTGGGATATATCCACATAGGAAATGCATGACAAACAGGAACCCGACCATTGATGGTCAGGGCTCCTGTTTTTTGTAGAATTGTAATCGTGTGATTTACACAAGCTTATTTTGAAGATAGGCATCAATTTTTGCGAGGGCTTCTTCTGTACTGCCAGATTGCTGGAAGCTATCATTTATTTTTTGTACGCCCTCTTTATACGCCGCGTTCGACATTACCTCATCTACGGCACCTCTTAACGATTGGACATTGATTTGGTCTTTGGTTATTCGATAGCCAGCCTGAAGTTCTGTTAACCGCTGCGCGACCATGGGCTGATCCTTGTCCTGAGGCAGTACAACCAAGGGTACATTAAAGTGAATCCCTTCATTCACACTGTTCATTCCACCATGAGTAATAAATACATCTGAATGACGTAGTACCTCCAATTGGGGAACATAGGGCGAGATGATAAAGTGCTCTGGGGCTGGATTGATTTTCGTAAAGTCAGCTTTCTCGCCAGCTGCAATCACGACGATACCTTCAAAATCGGAAAAAGCTTCAATACAGGTGTTGAAAAAGTCCTCAACATGATCCAAAACCGTTCCCATCGAAATATACAGAACTTTTTTATCTTGTAGTGCGTCCAAAGGAAATGAATTTTCCCCTTTGCGTTCTGGGAAGCTGGGACCAATAAAGAGATTCTCTTCACCAAAGCTGTCAGCGTCTGGTTGGAAATATCGACTGGTATATACAACATTCAAAGCCCCTGTATTGCTCATAAATTGAACCATATTTTTGGGAGCAACACCGAACCTTTCTTTCATGAGCTGCAGTGAGGTCGTGGCCTGTTCATCAAGTTGAAACGGCTCATTTCTATTAGAGCGAAAGAGATTGGTAGCCATCCGATTCTGCGAAATCAGAAAAGATGGGGAGGAAGCAATACCAGGGATTTTCAAATAGTCTCTAACTAACTCGCCAGCTCCGAATCTATCATAGAATACAAAGTCAAAATCAATGCTTTCAGACAGCTGCTGGGTAATGGCTAAGATGTCCATTGAAGTCTGGATATGGATATTCATAAATGCGTTCAGTCCTG
>NZ_WUDQ01000663.1:0-1850 GCF_009827695.1 Paenibacillus sp. OT2-17
TCTATTGGTCAGTAAGGGCTGGGTTTCACAAGAGCAGCATTTTAATATTAGGCAGGTGCTGGCTGATTATTTTGATTTTATGGAGGCAGAGATCGATTCCGGTAAGTTATATGGGAAAATTTCAAGTAAGCTGGATGCCAAAACAACAGCCAATTGCTTATTTGGGATTTACATTTTCGCTCCAATGCGGTCTATGGTTTGGGGCGAAACGATGAATCTGCAAGAGGTTCGAGAAAGTATTGAAGTATTTGTGTGTAATGCATTGGGCATGCAACATTAATAGACAGATGGAGTGATGAGAACATGAAAGCTAAAAAATATACGATTTACGTCGTACTTATTATTTTAATCGCGGTTGGAATATATGCCTTGACTGCTTTTCCACGGGGTGGAAGCAGCTTGTCTGCGGATCAGTCTTCTTCCATTCCTACGGCTTATGTGGAGTCGGATACCCTCAATGCCAGCTTTAAAATGGCAGGACGGATTGACCAGATGCTCGTCAAAGAAGGCGATCAGGTTAAAAAGGGGCAGGTGTTAGCCCATCTGGAAAGTCGCGAGTTGGAAGATAAGGTGAAGCAGGCACAGGCGGCGTTGCTGGCAGCTAAGAGTAATGTCTCCAAAGCAAAAGCCGGTGTGTTGCAGGCTCAAGCAGGCGTAGGTCAGGCACAGGCTACTGTGAGCGCCGCTCAGGCCAAGAAGAGCCAAGGTACGACATCGGTCAGTGTGACCGCAGAGGCTTCCTCCAGCCAGATTGAACAGGCCAAAGCGGCTGCGAACGCCGCCAAGGCAAAACTGGATGCCCTCAAGAGCGGGGCAAGACCGCAGGAGCTTGAGCAATTGCAAGTATCTGTGAAGATAGCTAAGGAAACGCTGGACCTGACCGTTAAAAATTTGGAGCGTGCCAAAAAGCTTCAAGAAGCCGGAGCAGCAACTCAGGCATCTTTGGATCAAGCGACATTGGAACATCAACAGGCAGTGGCCAAATATAATGCAGAGTCGCAAAAATTGGATATGGCACGGGAGGGAAGCCGCAAGGAGGAAATTACGGCGGCTGAAGCTCAATACCGTCAAGCCTTGGCTGCGGTGAAGGAAGCACAGGCAGGAGCGGGCAAAGTTGCTGTACAACAGGAAGATGTCAAAGCTGCTCAGGCTTCGGTAGAGCAAGCGCAATCCGCTGTGAAGGCGGCGCAATCCACAGTTGAGCAGGCTCAATCTGCGGTTGCAGGTGCCAATGCTCAGGTAGCCCAAGCGGAAGCCGCGCTTCAAGAGGCTCAGACCTATTTGAGCTACACTACGCTATATGCGTCAGAAGATGGAATCATAAAATCCAAGTCGCTTAGCTTAGGTGAAATGGCT
Source organism: Paenibacillus sp. OT2-17 (assembly GCF_009827695.1). NCBI lineage: Bacteria > Bacillati > Bacillota > Bacilli > Caryophanales > Paenibacillaceae > Paenibacillus > Paenibacillus sp. OT2-17. Next base: position 1,357 of record NZ_WUDQ01000663.1, read on the forward strand.
AGCGCAGGATTCCCGGTCTATACCATTGAAACTTCGACACAACGTTGGGCTAAATTCTATGTACCTGAAACGTCTCTGAACGGTCTTCAAGCAGGGGATACAGTCCAAATTAAATTGCTGTCTGGCGGTAAGGAGCTGAAGGGTAAAGTCATTCTGTTAGAATCGGCTGCGGACTTTGCCATTCAAAAACCGAGCCAAAGCTCCGGTGACAAGGATGTCCGTTCCTTCGGTGTTAAAGTAGCATTGCCAGACCTTGCTGCTTCGGTTCCAACAGGCTCCACGGTTCTGTTTACAGGCAAAGGGGCGCAGTAATATGCAGGATTCACAGGAAAGACTTCGTATCCGCGATGTGTTTCGCGAGGAATGGCTGAGCATCTTCCGGGACCGCCGCTTTATGGCTATTCTGCTGATTACGCCGATTGTGTATACGATACTATTTGGCTTCCTGTATTCACATCAGCGGATTACCGAGATGCCTGTCACAGTGTACGACG
>NZ_WUDQ01000664.1:0-1844 GCF_009827695.1 Paenibacillus sp. OT2-17
ATCGGTATGAGCCCGCATATGCTTGCGGTAGGTACCAAGTCTTAAAACTCAGCACCTCTACAATTACGGTCAGATGCCGCTGCTTTAATAGTTCACGATCTATTGCTACGATATCCTCTCCAAGCGGGTTAGCTATACCGTCCAAATGCTGAGTAAACGTCATTCGTCCACTCTTCATAGGCCGTAAATCCTTCATCACGGTTTCAAGAGCAGCTTCCCACTTCTCATCTGTCGGGTAATATAGCACGTAGTCTAATTTTCCTTTAGATGCAAGTTGAGGCAACAGGATTTCTTGAAGCAACATGTTGATTTCTTTTAAAAAGGCTTTATTGTCCGGACTTCCTCCCAGAAAAATGTCTTGGGGGTTGCTCAATACAGCGGTATCCCCATTATTAGATAAAAAAATTCTACCCGGTATGGTGCCGCTAATAACACCTTGAATCAATATGTGATGCTTCATTGTAATAAAAAGACCGAATGCCTTATAAAAATAAGATTCCGCGAGTTCTATTCCTTTAATCATGTGATGAGCACACATCTGTCCGATTTGCCTCCCATAAGCCTATGAGAGATTCTTTCTTATTCATCTAAATACATAAATCTCTCATAAGCTTTTTGATTTGTTTGTTCGTATTCAAACATCATCACTCCTTTAAACGCATTAGAGGATTAGGCTCTAAGATGGTCTGTACTTGATGCCTCGCTTCATTATGGATAAAACATACAATTCGGTCAAGTGTACTTCTGGTAATGAAGAAGGCCTCGGCAGCACAATTGAATGGCTTCTGTGTATAGGCTATTGTAAGGATAGGAGACTTTTCCCAGATAAAAGAACTTACAGGAGGTTGTTTTCCTTGATGATCCTTGAGCTAGTGGCCATTATTTCTATTGCTCCCTTGTCCACGTTTTTCTCCTTTAGATACCGCTTGTGGAGACAACTATTATGAGAAGTGAACATGAAATGCTTCATACCTTCTCCATTTTGCTCAAGAGGACGAACGGGTACGTGCCGTGATTCTGAATGGTTCACGCGCCAATCCACATGCTCCACGGGACATTTTTCAGGATTATGATATCGTCTTTCTCGTATCCTCCATGGACAGCTTTATTCAGGAACGTCGCTGGATCAACCATTTTGGTGAATTGATCATTATGCAGACGCCCGATGAGCATATGGAACCTGCTCCGATGCCCCGTGATCGCTTTGCTTTTCTCATGTTATTTACAGACGGCAATCGCATAGATCTTACACTCTACCCTGCGAATAACATCACCAATTGGACCCGAGACAGCTTAAGTGTACTGCTGCTGGATAAAGACGGGCTTGTGCAGCCTTTCCCACCGCCAAGTCTTCAAGATTATAAGACGATACCTCCAACTGCCCAAGTCTATGCGAATTCCTGCAACGAGTTCTGGTGGGTCAGTACCTATGTGGCTAAAGGATTATGGCGACAGGAACTGCCCTATGCCAAATTTATGCTGGATCGGCCTGTGAGAGATGCGTTTCACTTGATGCTGGAATGGCATATTGGTATACGAACAGACTTCGCGGCAGACCCGGGTAAACAGGGAAAATATTTTGAGAACCACCTTGAACCTGGACTTTGGGCACTCTACATCCAAACGTTTGCGGATGCAGATTATGAACATATGTGGCAGTCTCTTTTTATCATGGGAAATTTATTTAGAGAAGTTGCGTTGGAAGTAGCGAACCATTATGGTTACGAATATCCAACTCTGGACGATCAACGTGTTACGAACTATCTCCATCACGTAAAAGCTCTCCCAGCAGATGCTAAGGACATTTATTGATAAAAAACCAGTCGGCACTTGATTTATATGTG
>NZ_WUDQ01000665.1:0-1756 GCF_009827695.1 Paenibacillus sp. OT2-17
CGTGCCAAGGTGCCAATGCTGGATCGCATTTTCACACGGATCGGCGCGGCGGATGATCTCATCGGCGGGCAGAGTACGTTTATGGTCGAAATGGCAGATATCCAAGTAATGACGGACAAGGCAACTCCGCGAAGCTTGATCATTATTGATGAACTGGGACGAGGTACGTCCACCAGTGAAGGCATGGCAATTGCACAGGCAGTCATCGAATTTGTCCATGACACGATTGGCTGTAAGGCGCTGGTATCCACGCATTTCCATGAGCTGGCACATTTGGAGCAAGGCCTGTCTTCGCTGCGAAATTACTCTATGGCCGTGCAGGAAAGCGGCGACAAGGTGAATTTCTTGCGCAAGCTCATACCGGGAGCGGCTAGCAGTAGCTATGGTATTTATTGTGCTCGGCTTGCAGGTTTGCCCAATAACATTATTGAGCGAGCGAATGGACTGCTGAATGGTTTTGAACAGGCAGCGGCTCAAGTAACGGCAGGTACCGAGACAGTAGTAGGAGGGAAGGAAGGGACTGATCTTCGTACAGTTTCAGGGACAGAAGATATTTCTTCTTTGACCGAATATAATTCAGGCCAGACATTGCGAGAAAGCGGAGAAACTGCATCATCAGCTCAGTCTTTATCACAGCAGGCCACCCTGGTAAAAGAAGATACTCTGCAGACGGTGGAAACTTCCAGCACGTTGGAGCAAGGAGCAACCGAAGTGGTACAGCTGTCCATTTTCGGAGAGCAGGAGCTTGCCGCCTCCAAGCCACACGCAGAGACAGTAGAGGCTAATCCGATTGTGCGCCAAATTTTGCGCAAGGTGAAAAATGCTGATGTTATGAATATGACTCCTTTACAGGCAATGCAGCTATTAAATGATCTTAAAAACAAGGCCAATGGCCTGTAGTTAAAATAAGTGACATTATTCTTATTTTTCATCACACTTTGAAGTCAGGAGGAGGTTAAAAGGATGTCTAAAATTCGGGTACTGGATGAACATATTGCGAACCAGATTGCTGCCGGTGAGGTCGTGGAACGTCCAGCCTCCGTCGTGAAGGAGCTGGTAGAAAATGCGATTGATGCAGGCGGTACGCGGGTGGACGTATGGGTAGAAGAGGGCGGCCTGCAAAGTATCCGGGTGACGGATAATGGAAGTGGCATTGAGCCTGAAGATGTGGAGACGGCAGTCTATCGGCACGCGACAAGCAAAATTGGACATGGTCGCGACCTGTTTCAGATCACAAGTCTCGGCTTCCGAGGAGAGGCGTTGCCAAGTATTGCGGCTGTATCGAAAGTAGAGTTGCTTACAGCAGCCGGAGATGACGGACGTGCCCGTAAATTAGTGATTGAGGGCGGTAAGCTGTTGCTTCACGAGGATGCTGCTAGTAGACAAGGGACGGATTTTACCGTACGGGAGCTGTTTTATAATACACCTGCACGGCTGAAATATATGAAAACAATCCAGACCGAGCTGGGACACATTTCGGATGTATTGTATCGAATGGCGCTTTCGCATCCAGAAGTAGCCTTCACATTGCGGCATAATGGCAATACATTGCTGCAAACGCTGGGTAATGGTGATTTGCTGCAGGTGATTGCCGCTATTTACGGAACTTCTGCGGCGAAATCCATGCTGCTGCTGGAAGGAGAGAGCCTCGATTACCGAATTAGCGGCTATGTCAGCCGTCCAGAGTGGACGAGATCAAATCGAAATGCGATCTCTACGGTAGTGAATGGACGTTTTGTGCGAAGCTACGGGCTTA
>NZ_WUDQ01000666.1:0-1827 GCF_009827695.1 Paenibacillus sp. OT2-17
TTGATCATGAAAAAATAGCCTCCTTATTAAGTGTTTTATCCTGTAATTTGGTTGTTATGTTGTATGTATTAGCACTCGACAGTCGTCAGTGCTAACAACCAACTTTATGATACTCAACTTGAGATTGAATTTCAAGTCCCTAATGTATTTTTTATGGGAATTTTTATGGACAGCCCTTCTCGATTATTTCCATCTGACTTAAAAATAACCGCTGACCCAAGGCTAATGCTTATTTTTAGGGCAGCTAAGCTGCTGCTGTTCATACTCTGTAAATAGTTATGATATACAAATGCTATTCATCATGTGCAAGTTGCCATGTAGCGCGGACCCGAATAAATTGTTTACTGAGCCATTCAGGTCCTGCCTTTTTATTCCGAAGCTACACGCAACTGGGCCTCACGTTCCTCCTGCGCACGCAGCTGCCTGCGGTACACGACCGAAGACAAATACACGCTCACTTCATATAGCACCAGCAACGGAATCGCCACCAAAAAATCGGAAATAAAGTCCGGCGGGGTAATGACAACCGCGACGAACACAAGCAGAAAATAAGAAATCTTCCGCCATTTGCGAAGCCGCATTGGTGTTATAACATGAATCCCCGTCAGAAACATGATAAGCAGTGGGAGCTCAAACAACAGCGCTACAGGCAGTACAATATTAAACATAAAGGTGAAATATTGTGCGATCCCGTACGTTTCCTGTAATCCCATACTTTTGGTGACAGACGATGTAAACTGAATCCCCATTGGGAAAATAATGAAATAAGCAAAAGCTGCCCCAATGATGAACAAAAGCAGCACATAAGGCACATACCGCAAAGTCGCACTCCGTTCTTGCGGTCTTAAGCCCGGGCTGACAAACTTCCACAGTTGGTAGCAGGCAAACGGTAGCGCCACCGCAATCCCGATGATCATGGCGATCTTCATGTAGATACCAATCCCGTCCCAAAAGGAAAACGCGTTTAACTGAAAAGCTTGCGCCGAACCGGAGCGAATAAGCCAGTCATAGACAGAACCCGCCGCGAACAGACCACCAGCCAGTGCCAATACAAATACAATTAGCACATAAATAATTCTGCGGCGAAGCTCTCCCAGATGTTCCATTAACGGCATTTCATGCTCTGATGGGGTCAAGTCCATTCCTCCTTTCTGAACGGAACGCAGCAGCGCCTCCTAAAAAATAAAGCCCTTCACTGAAGAAGAGGCTCTTGTTTATTGTACAAGCATCAAGAATTATAACTAAATCTATGACAAGCGTTTATCCTCAGGCTGAGGTTGAACTTCTGAAGACGTCGTTTGTGATGCTTTGACCACACTATCTTTGCTGTCTTTACGCTCAGTCCGTTCATCTTCTGATAAAATATCGCGTGCCCCGTTTTTAAACTCACGGAATGTACGCCCTACAGCTCGACCCAGCTCAGGCAGCTTGTTCGGACCAAATAACAGCAGCGCCAGAATAATCAACAAAATATAACCCGGTGCTCCAATATTGGGCATGTGTAGTAATCCTCCTTATGTTGACGGACAAAATAAGAATCTTTGCCCGTATACGGCCTTATAAATTCTTATAGGTATCATACCACACACGATGTGCTGCCTTCTACCGGAACTGGCCTGTCACCATAAGCAACGCTTCTGGAAGTTGGTCCATTATCGCTGCCAAATTTTCATGCACACCTTTGGGTGTTCCTGGCAAATTGACGATCAGTGTACGTCCGCGTATTCCCACGATTCCACGGAATAGCATAGCCGCTGGATTTTTCTGCATCACGATCATTCTCATGGCTTCCGCCATGCCTGGCACTTCCCGTTCCACTACCCGCCT
>NZ_WUDQ01000667.1:0-1826 GCF_009827695.1 Paenibacillus sp. OT2-17
GGAAAGTGAAAACTCGAAAACTTTTCTGAGAGCGTTGACGGCGGCATATCAGATGGGAGATATTGCAGCAATGGTTATGCTCTCCCATCAGGATGAAATGGAGCCGGACGTGGTGATCGGAATCGTCAATCATAAGCTGCACCGGAGTCTCGCTACAATAAAACAAACGGATTCCCATACCATGAGTATGATAGCGGCGTAGTTTGCGAAAAGAAATGCAGAGCTGATCATAGTGGTTGTTTCTGATGAAACAAGTTTCAGCCAATCCAATTTACGAACAGATTGTTCGGGATTACAGCCAGCAGGGTGAAATCATGCGGGGCAGTAACAGAGGCAGCGCACAGCCAATAATGGCAAAGAGTCCATGGTGGCTGTGCGGAAATATCGGGTTTATCATTCAGGAATAATATTTAATTTTTTATATTAGAAAGTGAACCCTGAGAGCTAACCCTTTTAACGTGAAGGAGCAGTGTTTTATAGAATAGCCTTTGCTTGATGCAGTGAAAAAGTTAGACCTGCCAACAAACATTGCGCATGACGACCAGTCGCTTTCTGACTAGTACAAGCTAAACGGGCAAATTTTAACTTCAGGTACCCGTTGATTTTGGGAGGTAAACAATGAATTTGAATGAAATTAAAAAGTTGCCAGATAATATGTCTAAAGAACAATTAGAATCCTATCTTATTCATTATTTGGATTCGATTGAAAATGTAGAGAAGATTAATACGCTTGAAATGTTAGAATGTTTTTCAGAATTTGCTGATAGGAGAGCTAACACCTATGAATTGTTAAGTGATTCGTTCAGAAAAAGAGTAGATCGTTTTGTACTTAAATTATGGAATGATACATCTTCGGAGATAGTCGATGTTTATTCATCCGTTGTTGTTAATCTAAATTTAAAAATGAGTTACAACTTTATGAAAGACTCTTTAGAAAGAGATCTAAATGAAGAAATCCGAGAAATTATCGAGGATACAATTAACGAGATAGGCGAGGATATAGAGGTCCCATTTAAAATGAATTGATATGTAGATTTTAAAGTTATATTGGGGAAGTGTCAGCTTAGCTAGTACTCCCCCGTGTAGATCAAGAGGATACTATCGGTGCATTGGACAAGCACATTGCGAATTTGTCTGGTAAAACAATCTACCTGTAATATTTCAAACTGTACTTCTATTGATAACGATGCAAGAAGTCATCAACTAATTTGGCGTTTGTCATCTGAATTACAGACTGATTTTCTACGAACTTTCGTCAGGCCAAGCAGGCCGGGTTCGCGACTTATTTCCTAAATGACGCTTTGCCGTCCGTTCGCCTCTATTCTTAATGGGCCGTTAAAATCAGTGGTCCGTCCGACGTAACTGCGATCGTATGCTCATATTGCGCTGACAACTTGCCGTCGGCCGTTCTCGCCGTCCACTGATCGTCGTCGATCGTGATACGGAACGTACCTTGGTTGATCATCGGTTCAATCGTAAACACCATGCCTTCCTTTAACCGAATGCCTTTGCCGGCTACGCCGATATGCTCGTAGCTTGGCTCCTCGTGCAGGCTCCGCCCGATCCCATGCGCCAGCAGATCGCGTACGACCGAAAACCCGTTTGATTCCGCATGCTGTTGAATCGCCGACGTTATGTCGCCGAGCCGGCCCCCCGGGAGTGCCCGGGCGATCCCCAGATCCAAGCATTCCTTTGTCACCTTCATTAATTTTTGCGCTTCCGGCCGGATATTGCCCACCGCATAGCACCAGCACGAATCGCCAAACCATCCACCGTATTCCACGACGATGTCGAGCTTCAGCAAGTCACCGTCCATAAGCGCCTGG
>NZ_WUDQ01000668.1:0-1826 GCF_009827695.1 Paenibacillus sp. OT2-17
GTGACATGATCCGAGTACGTAAGCCCACCTTTCATAAAATTCAGTCTGCCATGATACTCCACACTCTCGGGGGTGAAATAGCTCCCATCCAGGTTGAGCAGCTCAGTTAAGACCTCATACGGAAAATCCCCCTGATACAGCAGATTATGTATCGTAAACACCGTGCGAATATCACTGTAGAAGGGCAAATGTCGATAATCAGCATTCAGAAGCAGCGGAACCATCGCCGTATGCCAATCATGACAATGCAAAATATCCGGCCGAAAGTTCAGTTCAGGCAGCACTTCTAAAATCGCCCGGTTAAAAAAGGAAAAACGTTCGCCATCATCCATATAACCGTAAATACCGTCACGACCGAAGTAATACTCATTGTCAATAAAATAAACCTTGATTCCGTCTAATGTCAGTTCCTCTATTCCACAATATTGATTACGCCAGCCTACGGCTACTTGCTTCACCGCTACCGGACGCAGAGACTTTTTATAAGTATCGGGAATCCCCGCATATTTAGGTAAAATGATTCGGACGTCGCACCCCGCCTGACGAAGTGCCTTCGGCAGTGCGCCAATGACATCAGCCAACCCGCCTGTTTTAATAAATGGATGTGCTTCTGCTGCCGCAAACAAAATGTTCATATGTGCTTCCTCCTTATGTGTTTAATCTGCTTTTTTAGGCCTCCGAGGCGCTTTCTTGAGTATAACGATGCTCAGGGGTGGTATGGTCACCTCCAAGCTGTGAAGCTGTCCGTGGCAAGGGATGGGGGCGGTCCGTATTATTCCCGTATTCAGCTGGTCCCTTCCCCCAAAGTCCTTATGATCACTGTTCAGCAGTTCGATATAACTCCCGGCCTTTTCCAGCCCAATTCGGTAGTTCTCTCTGGGCACGGGCTGAAAGTTAATAAGCACGACCAGTGTATCTCCCGGCTTTTTACTTTTACGTAAATACGTAATTACGCTCTGCCCACGGTCCTCCGCCTCAATCCACTGATATCCATCCCACGAATGATCCAGTTCCCATAATGCCTTTTCCTGAATATACAAATGATTCAGCGCTTTCGTAAAAGCGTGCAGCGAACGGTGACTGTCATAATCCAGCAGAAACCAGTCAAGCTGCTCCTCATCCTTCCATTCGATGAATTGGCCGAATTCCCCTCCCATAAATAAGAGTTTTTTGCCCGGTGAGGTGATTTGGTAACCGAGAAGCGCTCGAAGCCCGGCAAATTTTTGCTCATAGCTACCCGGCATTTTATCAAGCAGCGACTTCTTACCATGAACAACCTCATCGTGCGACAACGGCAGTGTAAAATTCTCGCTGTACGCATAAGCTATGGGGAATGTCAGCAAATTATGGCGCTCCGGCCTCTGATCGAAATCCGTTTCGATATAATCAAGCGTATCGTTCATCCAGCCCATATTCCATTTGTAATTAAAACCGAGTCCTCCATCGCTTACCGGGGAAGTCACCATCGGCCAGGCACTGGACTCCTCTGCCATCATCAGAGCATACGGATAATAGCGGAATACTGTTTCATTCAGTTGTTGAAGGAAGGCAATAGCCTCCTCATTTTCAATGCCTCCTTTAGAGTTAAAACGATATTGACCGTCCTGCTTTTCAAAATCCAGTCGTAGCATACTCGTCACTGCATCTACGCGCAGGCCGTCAATATGGTACACATCCATCCAGAATAGCGCATTAGATATCAGGAAAGAACGCACCTCCGGCTTGCTGTAATCAAACGTCAGTGTTCCCCAGCCGGGCTTTTCCGCAATCAGCGGATCCGCGTATTCGAACAGGGGCGATCCGTCAAACAGCCTTAATCCATGAGC
>NZ_WUDQ01000669.1:0-1814 GCF_009827695.1 Paenibacillus sp. OT2-17
AACGCAAGCTTTGATTCCATTTTTCGGTTTTGCACTTGGTTGTTCCATTGACCTGAGTGTCATTGTCCAGACAGGTATGCTTGGTATTTTATTAGGTATTTTTGTCATTATCGTTACAGGTATTCCACTGATTTTGGCGGACAAATATATCGGTGGTGGCAACGGTACAGCAGGAATTGCAGCCTCTAGTACAGCAGGAGCAGCAGTAGCGAACCCAGTCATTGTCGCCAATATCAAGCCTGAGTTCCTGCCTGTTGCGCAATCTGCAACGGCATTAGTTGCCGCTTCGGTCATTGTGACCTCGATTTTGGTACCTATTCTAACGGCATACTGGGCCAATTATATGAAACGTAAGGGGAAATCCCAAGGAGCAGGGCCTGTAAATCCAGGGACGAATGTACCTAAATGAGGATTTTGCAAAATCCTGAAATAAAGTTTGGATGATGATGCTCTCAACTTATGGATCTTTCCATTACCCGGGAAATGCTTTTGCAGTTATGCCTTCAATCCTAACATCACAAAACTTGTCCTAAAACGCTTCCGCAAACATACATATGTAAGCAGAGGAGCGTGATGGAATTGGAAAACAAGGTGCGTCGCTATTATCAGTTAAAGCAAAAGCAAAAAGAAATTGAAGGTGAACTGACTGATTTGCGTAATGACATTACCGCTCATTGTGCACAGCAGGAAGTATCAGATTGGGAAATTGGCAACTACCGAGTCAAGATTATACAGCAGCACCGCAAGGAATACGATCATACAAAGCTATATGATTCACTGCCTGATCCGCAGCTATGGCGCTTGTTTTCCAAGCCGGATACGTCGAAGATTGCCAGTTTGCTTAAGCTCAAGGTCATCGCAGAGGAGCAAATAAAAGATGCCGTTTCTCTTAAAACGGTGACGCTATTGCAGGTGGATAAAAAATAAATAAAAAGAGCTGCCCCCGTTTTCGGAGCCAGCTCTTTTTATTGTCTGTTGTTACTAGTCTTCCATCTTCACGCTCTATGAGCTATTTATCAGACAAACTTTTTCCCACTCCTTTGAGAAAATGAATGCCAAATCCCATTGCCCGGTTTACATCTGGATCATTCATCGCCTTCATAAGATCGCGCAGACGAGTCTTTTTATTCTGCTTTAGATGTTTATCGGCTTCGTTCAGGCCATTAGTAACACTGTTTGCCAGCTTTTTCATCAGCTCGGGGTCTACCTCAGACAGCATCCCTGCTGCTCCCATGAGATTATTGATGATGTTCGTCACAGGCTTACGCGTCGCTTGTCCTACAGCGATTTTGGCGATGCTTTCTTTAGCCTTTAGCATAGACTGAGCTGCTTCGAGAAGACCACTATCGTGCAGCTCACGTACGATTTCAAGTGTCTTCTGCAATGCCGCCCCATTGTCCGCCAGATCAGCAGTAAGCTGATCCAGCGATTGTTTTTGCCGTTCTTCTTCTGTCAAAATGCGTTTTCTCACAATTGAAATAGGCTTAGCCACGGCTTGACCTCCTTATTTTTGATCCACTAAATCGACGTAACCGGGACGATTCCACTTACGGCCCACTTCAACCCCATTTTGCGGATGACGCTTTTTGTAACGCGGATTGATACGTGGTAGTGGATTTTGACCGTCTACCTCCAAAATTTGCATCCGTACTTTGGCTTGTTTATAGGCCGGTGTACGGGTGACCACATCGAACGCTCCACCAGTTAACAGATTGACCGCACCATCATGGCTGGTAGAGTGCATCGGCACATAAATTTCAGTTCCCTGCACCCGGTCTGTAACCAGAACGCGTAGCTTGACCGCACCATAAGGG
>NZ_WUDQ01000066.1:0-15274 GCF_009827695.1 Paenibacillus sp. OT2-17
CTAACGAGGTAGAAGACTACATTGCAAAACTCAAGGTACCGATTAAAGTATCAGTACTGGGTTGTGCAGTGAATGGCCCGGGTGAAGCGAAGGAAGCTGATATCGGAATTGCCGGAGCGCGCGGGGAAGGCCTTTTGTTCCGTTATGGAAAAATGATTCGCAAAGTACCTGAGGCTGATATGGTCGAGGAATTGAAAAAAGAAATTGATATCATCGTCAAGGCATATGAGGAAACAGGGAAAATCCCTGGACGTGAAGAACGTCATACCGCCGAGAAGGTGTAGGCAAAAGCAGTTATTATAAAGAGGCATAGTCATAATCTATTGTCATCATTTATACGCCGTGGAGAGCAGCTCTGCTACAGAACTGTTCTTCGCGGTGTTTTTGTATTTCTCTCTGATCTTTTGAAAGACCGCCGTTTAGCTATCGCGGAAAAGGAAATACTGTTTTTCATAGAGCGGCATTTTTCAAATTGCTGAGATGAGAAACGGAGGAAATACGATGGACTTGACTATGATTTTGTTATTGGTGCAAATGTTTTTCGGGATTGTTATTGGTCTGTATTTCTGGAACCTCCTGCGGAGCCAGAAAACGAACCGTAGTGCGGTGGATCGAGAATCCCGGAAGGAATTAGATAAGCTACGCAAATTGCGTTCAATTTCACTTACTAAACCATTGGCTGAACGCACACGTCCTGCCACATTACAGGATATCGTGGGTCAGAAGGACGGATTGCGCGCGCTCAAGGCTGCGTTATGTAGTGCGAATCCGCAGCATGTCATTATTTATGGCCCGCCGGGTGTAGGGAAGACGGCTGCTGCACGCGTAGTGCTTGAAGAGGCTAAGAAGAATCTGTCCTCCCCGTTCAAGGGAGATGCCAAATTCACGGAGATCGATGCTACGACGGCCCGCTTTGACGAGCGCGGTATTGCGGACCCGCTGATAGGTTCAGTACATGATCCAATCTATCAAGGGGCAGGAGCGATGGGGGTGGCGGGTATACCGCAGCCTAAGCCTGGAGCTGTAACGAAGGCACATGGGGGTATGCTGTTCATTGATGAGATTGGTGAGCTGCATCCAACGCAGATGAATAAACTGTTGAAAGTGCTGGAGGATCGCAAGGTATTTTTGGAAAGTGCATATTACAACTCGGAAGATTCGCATACTCCTGCTTATATCCACGATATATTCCAAAACGGTTTGCCAGCGGATTTTCGTTTGGTAGGTGCAACTACCCGTTCGCCGCATGAACTGCCACCTGCGATTCGCTCCCGGTGCATGGAAATTTATTTCCGTGCCTTGCAGCCACAGGAGATTGCCCGTATTGCTGAGGACGCTGTCCACAAGCTAGGCTTTGGTCCTTGTCCTGAGGCGGTAGAAGTTGTACAGCGTTACGCAACGAACGGTCGGGAGGCGGTCAATATGATCCAGCTTGCTGCTGGTCTGGCACTTACCGAGAAAAGGGAACGTCTCAATGCTTCCGACGTGGAATGGGTAGCGGGCAGCAGTCAAATTCAGCCGCGTCCTGACCGAAAAATACCGGGCTTGCCGCAAATCGGATTTGTTAATGGTTTAGCTGTATACGGTCCGAACATGGGAATGCTGCTGGAAATTGAAGTTACCGCGGTTCCGGTTCCTGAGGGAAAGGGAAACTATAATATTACAGGAGTCGTGGATGAGGAAGAAATCGGAGGTGGGTCCCGCACACTGCGCCGTAAGAGCATGGCTAAAGGTTCTGTGGAAAATGTTCTGACCGTTTTGCGTACGCTCGGATTGGCTCCGTCGAATTACGACCTGCATATCAATTTCCCCGGGGGTACGCCGGTAGATGGCCCGTCCGCAGGAATTGCGATGGCAACAGCTATTGCTTCCGCGATGCGGGGAATTCCGGTGGATCATGAAATTGCTATGACCGGCGAAGTTAGCATCCATGGTCGTGTCAAACCGATTGGTGGTGTATTAGCCAAAGTTGAAGCCGCTTTTCAGGCGGGAGCCAAAAAAGTGATCATTCCGCAGGATAACTGGCAAGCTCTTTTTGACAGCATTGAGGGTCTAAAAGTCATCCCCGTACAGTCGGTTACTGAAGTGTTCCGACATGTGTTTGGGGAAGAGATGACGTCGGATTTGCCTGTACATGCGCCAATTGAGACTTTTCGCCCATCCCAATCTTCCTTGTTACAGGCTGATGGAACGCATAACGGGACGATATCAGATACAGGATCTTGCTGATAAACCACCCTTTCATTGGTTTTTTCATAAAACATTTGATAAAATATGAAAGATAGCAACGTGAGGATTGTAAAATCCGGAACCTGAGAATCACTGGAGGTGCGAAAGCGATGGGACCCACCAAGACAAAAGGTCGTCGTTTTCCTTTGCTGCCTTTAAGAGGGCTTCTGGTCTACCCGAGCATGGTTCTGCATCTCGATGTGGGCCGGGAAAAATCGGTCAAGGCTTTGGAAAAAGCGATGGTTGAAGACAATTTGATTCTCCTGTGTTCTCAATCAGAAGTAAATATTGAAGAACCCACACAAGAGGACATCTTTCGAGTCGGCACGGTAGCCAAGGTACGTCAGATGCTCAAGCTTCCTAATGGAACCATTCGAGTATTGGTGGAAGGGCTGGAACGCGCCGAGATTATTCAATATACGGACAATGAAGAATATTACGAGGTAATGGCGAAGGAGCTGCACGAGGCAGAAAACGTACAGCCTGAGACGGATGCGCTTATGCGCACTGTATTAACTCAGTTCGAGCATTATATCAACTTGTCCAAAAAGGTAACACCAGAGACTCTCGCTGCGGTATCCGATATTGAGGAGCCAGGACGGCTTGCAGACGTGATCACAAGTCACCTGACGCTCAAAATTAAGGAAAAGCAGGATATACTGGAGACGATCGACGTTACTCAGCGTCTGGAGAAGCTTCTGGATATTTTGAACAATGAGCGTGAAGTACTGGAGCTGGAACGTAAAATCAACCAGCGTGTGAAGAAGCAGATGGAAAAGACGCAGAAGGAGTATTATCTGCGTGAACAAATGAAGGCAATTCAGAAGGAACTTGGTGAGAAGGAAGGTCGCGCAGGAGAAGTTGAAGAACTACGCAACCAGCTAAGTGAACTGGAGTTGCCTGTTCCGGTGAAGGAGAAGGTTGAAAAGGAAATCGACCGTCTGGAAAAAATGCCAGCAAGCTCTGCCGAGGGTGGCGTCATCCGTAATTATGTTGATTGGTTGTTAAGCTTGCCATGGAACAAGTTTACCGATGATGATCTGGATATCGTCAAAGCTGAAGAGGTACTCAATAACGACCACTACGGACTGGATAAACCCAAGGAGCGTGTATTGGAGTATTTGGCTGTACGTAAGCTGGTGAAGACCATTAAGGGACCGATTCTGTGTCTTGTAGGTCCGCCAGGGGTCGGCAAGACCTCGTTGGCTCGTTCGATTGCCAAATCCATGGGTCGGGAATTTGTCCGCATCTCTCTCGGAGGTGTGCGGGATGAAGCGGAAATCCGTGGTCACCGCCGGACTTATGTTGGCGCGATGCCGGGGCGCATCATTCAAGGGATGAAGACCGCAGGAACGTCTAATCCGGTATTTTTGCTGGATGAGATTGATAAAATGGCTTCCGATTTTCGAGGGGATCCATCGGCAGCATTGCTCGAAGTGCTTGATCCTGAACAAAACAATACGTTCAGTGACCATTTTGTCGAGCTACCGTTTGATCTGTCCAATGTGATGTTTGTAACGACAGCCAATGCTGCACACAACATCCCGCGTCCGCTAATGGACCGCATGGAGACATTATATATTCCTGGCTACACCGAACTGGAGAAGCTGGAAATCGCCAATCGGTATTTGTTGCCCAAGCAGAAGAGAGAGCATGGCTTGAACGAGGAACAACTGGTTATCGGGGAGGATACGCTACTGCGTGTCATTCGTGAATATACCCGTGAATCCGGTGTACGGAATCTTGAGCAGCAAATGGCTTCTCTGTGCCGCAAGGCGGCGAAGTCAGTTGTATCTGGTGGCGAAGGCCCGATTCAAATCACACCGGATAATCTGAAGGATTATCTGGGTATCGCTAAATTCCGTTACGGTGTTGCAGAACTGGAGGATCAGATCGGTACGGTTACAGGCTTGGCATGGACAGAGGTCGGTGGTGAAACACTGATGATTGAAGTGACGGTCGTACCTGGTAGCGGTAAACTGATTCTTACGGGTAAACTGGGAGACGTTATGAAGGAATCTGCACAGGCGGCATTCAGCTACACTCGTTCGAAAGCAGTTGATCTGGGCATTGAACTGGACTTTTATGAGAAAAATGATATCCACATTCATATTCCTGAGGGTGCGATTCCGAAGGATGGCCCATCTGCGGGAATTACTATTGCTACCGCATTAATTTCAGCTTTGACCAACCGTCATGTATCCAAAGATGTGGCTATGACGGGCGAAATTACTCTGCGCGGTCGTGTATTGCCAATTGGTGGTTTGAAAGAGAAGTCGCTGGCTGCCCACCGGGCAGGCTACAAAAAAATTCTGCTTCCCAAAGATAATGAACGGGATTTGAAGGATATTCCCGACAGTATCCGGCAGGATGTTGAATTTGTCCCCGTTGCCCATATGGATCAGGTGCTAAAGCATGCTTTGGTTGAGCAGGCAAGGGTACATTAGAGAGGAATTAAGGACATAATGAAAGTAACAAAAGCAGAATTTATAATAAGTGCGGTTGGCCCCGATCAGTTTCCTGTGGACGCTTTGCCAGAGATTGCTCTGGCGGGGCGCTCCAATGTAGGAAAGTCTTCACTGATTAATCGGTTGATTAACCGTAAGAATTTGGCGCGTACCAGTTCTACGCCAGGTAAAACCCAGCAACTCAATTATTACCGGATTAATGATGATCTTTATTTTGTCGATTTTCCCGGTTACGGTTACGCCAAAGTATCCAAAACGTCCCGCAAGGCTTGGGGGCAGATGATTGAGTCTTATTTGCTGGAGCGTGAGCCACTCAAACTGGTGCTTCAAATGGTAGATTTACGCCATCCGCCGTCCAAGGATGATATCATGATGTATGATTGGCTGCGTCATAATGGGCTTCCCGTATGTGTTGTAGGCACGAAGGCAGATAAAATCCCTAAAACGCGACGAGAAAAGCATTATAAAGTAATCAAGCAGGAACTCGGAATACTTCCCGGGGGATTGTTTATCCCCTTTTCATCCGAAGAAGGTATGGGCAAGGAAGAGCTGTGGTCTGTCATCTCCAGCTATATAGAGAATGACGACGAAGAGCAGACGGAATTGTAAGGCTAGGGACGTCCTTAAGGGCGTCCTTTTTTCATGATTCGGGCTTCGGAAAAATAAACTTACTAAAATGGTAGGAATAATATATAATAACTAAAGGAACTCGTGGACTTTAAGCAGAAAAGTGAGTATATGGAGGATAATGCAGTCTCAACCCCATTATTTTCTGTTTTTTTCGATGTATGGCGGAAATTTATGATTGATGTGCAAGATAAGCGCTGTAGGTCTGATGTATAATGAAGCATAGAGCTTAAACTAAAGGTTCAGGAAAGAATTGAGGAGATTGGTATGGCTCAGCGGTTAGCCACAGAGTATGTTAAAACCACTTTGACCTTGTCAGAAACTCAAATGGACGAATTTTTGCGGGCAATGGATGATCCCCAGGTGCATTATCACATTAAAGTTCTGAATAACGGAAGACATGAAATCGTTCTGAAGCATAGTGCGGGTGAGGAAGTTCATTTGTTTTTTGAAGCCAAAGAGGGAGCATTAGTGTGTGAATTGACTTGCCGCTTAATTCATCCGCAACTAACCCTATTTATACGCAAACTTTTTGTTCGTTTTAAGGGTGAAGGCATCGTTTACCGAATGTATCAAGGATTCACTATGGTGTATTTTTATAATGAAGGTACGGTTCGTAAAATTATGGAGAAGAATGCCGCAGGCTCTAAGCTGGTATTTGAATATAAAAATACGGTACAGGAACTGCAACAGCTTTTTCAGCATCAGAACGTCGAAAATGAAATATCAGACGTATATCATCTCATTAATTCGTTGCTTGACCAGCGGAATTTGGCGCGCACTTTCTCGGAGTTGGAACAGATTGACCACAAGCTTCGAATGAGTTGCTCGAAATTATTTGCACTTGAAGCTTAATAAGGCATGAATATATGGAATGAATCGTTATGCAGTGTAGTCCCTTTCTTTACCGAAAGGGGCTTTTTTATTCCAAAAAAATGATTGCATTTGCTGTACATAGATGTTATTTTTAATCTCGTTGAAAATGAATATAGGAACCAGGATTCACTCAGGACATTGAATGTTGCGAGAGGTTATTCCCTCGGGAAGTGAATGACGTAGGTCCTAGCGGATGAAATTTTTTCAAACATTTTATTCCTAGGAAGGGGGAACCGAAAGATGGAATTGGAGTACTCAACTTTCGGAAGACACGTTGCCGTAGATACTTGGGGTGTTGAGTTTGAATTGCTGAATGATGCGCAGTTTTTGGAGGCTCAATTAGTTGAAGCAGCTGAAGCTTGTGGAGCAACGGTGATGTCCGTTCAATCCAAGCAATTCGAACCACAGGGAGCTACCGTGCTTGTACTGTTGTCGGAGAGTCATCTCTCTATTCATACGTATCCTGAGAGAGGATTTGCCGCTATTGATTGTTATACTTGCGGTGAGACTGTCGATCCGCAGCTGGCTATTGATTACCTGGTATCCGTTCTAAAACCGAAAAAAACATATGCGAAGAAGCTGATTCGCGGATTGGGAGAACTTCAGGTGGAATCACCGGAGTGCAAGCTGGCCGAGTTAGTGTAAATCGTTCTTTATGGAGCCATTTGTGCGTCCTATATTATAACCATGGAACATTTCCATGGTTATTTGTTTTAAAAGTGGTTTACACTAAATCAAATCATACAGAACGTGCTAGATGTTCATGAAAGCCATCCAATTTTCATAAACAATTCATAAAACAGCCGGAGGAGATTCGGACTTCTGTGATATAATTAACATAGTTTATGATAACAGTGGTTATTCTTATTACAGTTTAGGCAGGTGAATTTGCAATGCACATCGTCGTTGTTGGGTTGAATTATCGTACGGCGCCTGTGGAAGTCAGAGAGCGTTTTACATTTGCAGAACAAGATTTGCCAAAAGCGCTGGAACAACTCAAACTTACCAAAAGTGTGTTGGAAGGCGTAGTTGTCGCAACCTGCAATCGGACTGAAATATATGTTGTGGTGGACCGCCTTCACATGTGCGGTTATTTTATACGCAGTTTTATGGAGCAATGGTTTGGCATTCCGCGTGATCAATTTACACAACATTTATATATATATGAGGACGAGCAGGCGATTCGGCATTTGTTCCGTGTGACTTGTGGTCTTGATTCTATGGTAATCGGAGAAACACAAATTTTGGGACAGGTAAAGAACGCTTTTCTTCAGGCTCAATCCCAGAAAATTACGGCAACGTGGTTTAATATGTTGTTTAAGCAGGCCGTCACATTGGGCAAGCGTGCCCATTCGGAGACGTCTATTGGAGAAAGTGCCGTATCTGTCAGCTATGCAGCAGTTGAGCTGGGCAAACGGATTTTCGGGATGTTTACCGATAAAAAGGTACTGATTCTCGGTGCTGGTAAAATGAGCGAGCTTACTGTTAAGCATTTGTACAGCGGCGGAGCAGCCGAGGTTATTGTAGCAAACCGAACCTTGTCCCGTGCGGAAGACCTTGCCTCCAAGTTTCATGGAACGCCGGTTACGATGGAGGAAGGCATGAATCGGTTGGCGGATGTAGATATTGTTATTAGCTCGACAGGTGCCCAGGGTTATATTCTGGATCGGACTCGGGTTGAAGCAAGTATGAAACGTCGACAGTCCCGTCCTTTGTTTATGATTGATATTGCGGTTCCGCGTGATCTCGACCCGGCTATTGGTGAATTACAGAATGTTTTCCTGTACGATATTGATGATCTGGAAGGGATCGTGGAGAGCAATTTGGAAATGCGCCGTACCGAAGCTACAAAAATCGAGCATATGATCGAAGATGAGCTTAGCGAGTTTTATCAATGGTTGAAAACGATGGGAGTGCGTCCAGTGATTCGTGCATTACAGGAAAAAGCGGAGTCTGTACATCAGGATACGTTGGAAAGCTTGTTCAATAAGCTTCCCGAGCTGGATGAACGGCAACGCAAAGTGATTAGCCGCTTGACGAAGAGTATGCTGAATCAGATGATGCATGATCCGATCAATCGTGTAAAGGAACTGGCTGTCCAAAAGCAGGGAAATGAGGCCCTAGACATGTTTAGCCACATTTTTGCTCTGGAGGATCGTTTGGATGACGCCGCTCAGAAAGTAGATAAAAGCGATGCATCTGCGTTAATGAAACCGGAAGCCGGTGTTCATGAAAAGACCGTTCAGGCTCAGGCTTTGCCAGCGTCGTTTGCGCCGGCCAGCCTGTAAAGGTGGGTGAACAGACGTGGCTTCAGGCATGCTTATATATGATTCAATGATTTATGTTTTTGCCCTGAGCCTTCTGTTTGTATTCTCGGATGGGATTCGTCGCAATGCGAATGCTAAACGGACAGGTACAGGGCTTCTTGTTGTCGTTCTGGTGCTCCAGCTTGCTTATATGGGGATAAGAACCTGGAATGAAGGGCATCTTCCTATTTTCGTGACCTATGATTTTCTATTTCTGTTCTCAGTTATTTTGGTACTGATTTCTTTGATTCTGACACGTTATCAGCGATCCGAATTTGCGGTATTGCTGCTTAATATTATTAGTTTTGCAGTGCTAGTGCTCAACAATATATGGATGAAGCCTCTCGACAACCCGCTTGGAAATTGGCATACAGTGCATGGGCTGCTCCTGATTCATATTGCGCTGGCTAATCTTGGTTTTGTAGCAATGACGGTAGCGGCTGTATTTTCGGGGTTATATCTGTTTTTGCATCGTAAATTGAAAGTAAAGAAATGGAATGACACGATCAGACGCCTGCCGAGTCTGGAAATGATGGATCGGTATACGCATATGGCGCTGTTGATTGGTACTCCTTTGCTGGGAGTCTCTATTGTAGTTGCCGTTATTTCTATTATTGCTGAGGAACGCTGGCGTCTCTTGCTTGATACCAAGGTGCTGATGACAGCGATTGCCTTGTGCGTGTATATTGTATTTTTAGTGAGCAAAAGATTGAATCAGCGTTCAGGGCTTGTGATGGCAAAGTGGGCATTGGTGGGCTACACGCTATTGATTCTTAATTTTTTGCTGAATTCCTGGTCTGTATTTCATCAGTGGACGGGAGAGTGAAAAGCCTTTTGCAGCATTTTGTCCCGATTTCGTTGAATTGTAAGAATAGGATCTGTTGTGTTGTAGGTGGCGGTAGGATTGCGGAACGAAAGGTAAAGGGGATGATGGAAAGTGGGGCATTCATTACCGTCATTAGCCCGAATATAACGCCGGATTTACAGGTTCTGGCGGATCACAAGCAGCTCCACTGGGTAAATCGCGTATATCGCGAGGGTGACCTCCAGGGAGCCTTTCTTGTATATGCGGCGACGAACCAGAGAGAAGTGAATTATGAGGTTGCGCATGAGGCCAGACAAAGGGGTATACTGGTAAATGTGGCGGATCGATCGGAAGATGGAGACTTTATAACGCCGGGTATCATTCGACGAGGAAGATTGACGATTAGTATTTCCACAGAAGGGGCTGGCCCTGCTGTGACCGCTGATATTACATCAGCTTTGGATACGTTGTTTGGTAGCGAATACGAGCCATATCTGGATTTCATGCACGATATGCGACAGATCATCAAACGTAAGATAAGTTCCCCACAGCAAAGGACCAAACTACTGAGGCGCTTGGCGAGTAGCGGTATTTTGGATCAAATACGCCGTCATGAATTTATGGCTTGGACCGAAAAAGAAATAGACCTATGGATTGCGCAAAATCAGGAGGAATAACATGCGAACAATTGTGGTAGGCAGCAGACAGAGTGCGCTGGCGTTAACTCAGACCGGGCATGTCATTGAAGATTTGAACGCGCTGTGCGCGGAGCATGGAATGGATTTGCAATTTGTCGTGAAGAAAATCCTGACCAAGGGTGATCGAATATTGGATGTAACCTTGTCCAAAGTGGGTGGCAAAGGGCTTTTTGTCAAAGAAATTGAACAGGCCATGCTGGCTGGTGAGATTGATATGGCAGTACATAGTATGAAGGATATGCCTTCCGAATTACCGGAAGGGCTTGTCAACGGCGCTGTGCCGCGCCGTGAGGATCCACGTGATTGCCTGATCACATTGGGCGCCAAGAGCCTGGAGGATTTGCCTCAAGGGGCAAAGGTGGGCACGAGCAGCCTGCGCAGAGCCAGTCAAATCAAGTCCATGCGACCTGATCTACAATTGGAGCCTGTGCGTGGTAATATTGATTCCCGTCTGAAAAAGCTGGAGACGGAAGGTTTTGACGCTATCATTTTGGCGGCAGCAGGCTTGCATCGGATGGGCTGGAAAGAGCGAATTACGTCCTATATACCGGAAGAAGACTGTTTGCCGGCGGTTGGGCAGGGAGCGCTGGGTATTGAATGTCGTGCGAGCGACGAAGAGCTATTGGCCTTGCTGCGCCTTTACAACGACCGGGATACCTCAGCTACCGTTGCTGCAGAACGAACCTTTCTGGGCGTGTTAAATGGGGGATGTCAAGTGCCGATTGGGGCTCATGCGGTCTGGGCTGGTCAAGAAATCAGCCTCACGGGCATGGTAGGATCGCCAGATGGCGAGGTTATTTTGAAGGAAACGCTCCAGGGAAATGATCCGCAAAAGCTGGGAGAAGCGGTGGCGGCCAGTTTGATAGCCAAAGGAGCGGAACAGATTCTGGCGCAGGTGAGGGGATGATAGCATGGCAGGAAAAGTATATTTGGTAGGTGCAGGACCCGGAGACGCAAGATTAATTACGGTCAAGGGTTGGGAATGCATTCAATTGGGCGATGTCATTGTGTACGACAGACTGGCAAGCCCACGCCTCTTGGGACTGATGAAGCCAGGTGCCCAAAAAATATATGTCGGCAAGTTGCCAGATCGTCACACCATGAAGCAAGAGGAAATTAATCAGCTGCTGGTGGATTTGGCCTTGGAGGGCAAAACAGTTGTTCGTCTTAAAGGGGGAGACCCCACTATATTTGGACGAGTCGGCGAGGAAGCCGGGCTATTGCGTAAACACGGTATTTCCTATGAAATTATACCCGGCATCACATCAGCGATCAGTGTGCCCGCCTATGCGGGCATTCCAGTCACACACCGAGATATGGCCTCATCGCTTTCTATCATTACAGGTCATGAAAGTCCGGATAAACTCGACAAAAGTATTCATTGGGATAAAGTGACGAACGCAACGGGCACACTGATCTTTATGATGGGTGTAGCAAAGATCGGCTATATCAGTGAACAGCTCATAAAACACGGCAAGCCGTCAGATACTCCTGTTGCCTTGATCCGTTGGGGGACCCGTGCCGAGCAGGATACGCTGGTGGGTACGCTGGCGGATATTGAAGCTAAGGTGAAGGCCGCGAATTTTCAGCCTCCCGCCGTCATCGTTGTCGGAGAAGTGGTCAATCAACGTGAACAGTTAAAATGGGCTGAGGACATGCCTTTGTTTGGCAAGCGGATTTTAGTTACTCGCGCGCGTGCGCAGGCCAGCAGTCTGGTTCACCGGATTGAAGAGCTTGGTGGCGAGCCTTATGAATTTCCAGTTATTCAGACTGTCGCCCCTTCGGACGAGCCAACCAAACAGGAAATTAAAGAGGCATTTGCACGACTGCCTGAATATGATTGGGTGTTTTTTACCAGCGTTAATGGAGTGGAATACTTTTTCACGCACTTAAAGGAACAGGGCAAAGACGTACGCGCGTTGTTCAAAGCGCGTATTGCCGCAGTCGGACCGGCTACAGCAGCCGCGCTTCGGACGCACGGAATTGCAGCAGAACAGATCGAAGGTCCTTTTCAGGCAGAGGGCTTGCTCGAAGGGTTTGAGCAGGATTTGCAGGCAGGGCAGAATGTATTTCTCCCAAGGGGTGATCTAGCTCGGTCGTGGCTGCCAGAAAAGCTGAGGGAGATGGGCCTTCATGTGACCGAGGCTGATTTGTATCAAACGGTGCTGGCAGCCAACACACAGGATGACGAGCTCCTCAAGCTGCTTGAGGAACGTGCCATTCACGCGATTACGTTTACGAGTTCCTCAACCGTCACCTTTTTTCTGGAAGCGCTCAGACAAATGGGGATCCATGATCCGTTGTCGCTGCTGGAGGGAGTTACGATTGCTGTGATCGGTCCTTTGACCGGTGAGACAGCTACCCAAGCCGGTTTGACTGTGAGTTTTATGTCAGAGAAGGCAACCATTGAAAGTCTGATTCAATCGTTATGTGACTGGAAACGATCAAGTACTCTTATGACATTATAATTTTTTGTTTTTGCTAATGAATGTATAAAAAATGGAGGTTTGTATTCATGAGTGTTCCTTTTACTAGACATCGTCGTTTGCGCCAGTCAGCTGCAATCCGCAGTATGGTGCGTGAGACGGTATTGAATCCCGCTGATTTTATCCAACCGATTTACGTAACATTTGGCACTGGAGTGAAACAGGAAATTAGCTCTATGCCAGGTGTATACCGTTTTTCTCTGGATCGGCTGGAGGAAGAACTGAAAGAGATTAGTGAGCTTGGCATTCCCGCCGTGCTCCTGTTTGGCATACCGGAAACAAAAGACAGTGTAGGGACTTCGGCTTTTGTGGACGATGGTATTGTTCAGGAAGCAACTCGTTTGATCAAGTCTCGTTATCCCGAACTGCTGGTTGTGGCTGATACTTGTTTGTGTGAGTTTACGGACCATGGACACTGCGGTATGGTACACATGCATGAGCATGATGGTGAGGTATGCGGTGAAGTATTGAATGATGAATCTCTGGAGGTGCTGGTACGTACAGCCGTTTCTCAGGCCAGAGCTGGTGCGGATATTATCGCGCCATCTAATATGATGGACGGTTTTGTACAGGCGATTCGGCAGGGGCTGGATCTAGAAGGCTTTTCACATATTCCGATTATGTCGTATTCCGTCAAATATGCGTCTGCTTTTTATGGTCCTTTCCGGGAAGCTGCTGATTCTGCACCGCAGTTTGGTGACCGTAAATCCTATCAGATGGATCCTGCTAATGCACGTGAAGCATTGCGAGAAGCGGAATCTGATGTGCTGGAGGGTGCGGATATGCTGATGGTGAAGCCTTCTCTTTCTTACCTGGACGTGATGCGAACGATTAAGGATCAATTTGATCTGCCTATGGTGGCTTACAACGTTAGTGGTGAATATGCCATGGTCAAGGCAGCAGCTCTTCAAGGCTGGATTGATGAAAAAGCAATGGTGCTAGAGATTTTGACAAGCATGAAGCGTGCGGGTGCAGATATGATTATTACCTATTCGGCCAAGGATGCGGCAAGATGGTTGAAGCAATAAGTCTATTTTCAGAAGATAGGAGTGGTCAGATTGATCGATGAACAACGAACAGTGCGCAAGGATACGAACTCCAAAGTAGCCTTCGATGAGGCAAAACAATACATTCCGGGTGGCGTAAACAGCCCGGTACGGGCTTTTAAATCTGTTGGGATTACACCTGTATATATCGACCATGGCGAAGGATCGCGCGTATATGATATTGATGGTCAATCCTATTTAGACTATGTATGTTCATGGGGACCGCTTATTATGGGGCATGCACATCCCGAAGTGGTTAAAGCTTTACAGGCTGCTGTTGTAAAAGGAACCAGCTTCGGCGCACCAACGTTGGCAGAAACTGAAATGGCCAAGCTCGTTTGTGAACGTGTTCCTTCCATGGATATTGTACGTATGGTTAACTCCGGAACTGAGGCGACTATGAGTGCGATTCGACTCGCACGCGGATTTACGAGCCGGAGTAAAATTCTTAAATTTGAGGGATCATATCACGGTCATGCGGACAGCTTGCTGATTAAAGCAGGCTCTGGTGTTGCGACCTTAGGCTTGCCCGATAGTCCGGGTGTACCTGAAGTCGTGGCCACCCATACAATCACCGTCCCTTATAATGATTTGGCTTCGGTGAAGCTAGCTTTTGAGAAATTTGGCGAAGAGATTGCCGCAATTATTGTCGAGCCAGTAGCAGGCAATATGGGCGTTGTACCGCCACAGCCTGGATTTTTGGAAGGTTTGCGTGAGGTAACCCAGCAGTACGGAAGTCTGCTGATTTTTGATGAAGTAATGACTGGATTCCGGGTTGGACTTCATTCGGCTCAAGGTCTCTTTGGTGTGACGCCGGATCTTACCTGTCTGGGTAAAGTGATTGGTGGTGGACTCCCTGTAGGTGCTTACGGCGGACGTCGCGATATTCTGGAGCAGATTGCTCCATCGGGACCAATATATCAAGCGGGTACGCTTAGCGGAAATCCGCTGGCTATGGCAGCAGGTTATTCGACACTTAAATTGCTGACGCCAGAAGTATACGATCGTCTGGAAGAGCGGGCAGCAAGGCTTCAAGCCGGATTCGAACGTAATGCGAGCGAGCTGGGTATCCCTGTCACGATCAATCGCGTGGGTTCTATGGTTTGTCCATTTTTTACAGAAGAAAAGGTTGTCAATTTTGACACAGCTAAAACGAGTAATCAGGACCACTTCCGCCGTTACTTTACTGAAATGGTGAATGAGGGAGTTAGTGTGGCACCATCTCAATTTGAGGGTATGTTTGTGTCGGGCGTGCATACGGCAGAGGATATTGATGCCACCATTGAGGCGAACTATCGCGCGCTCAAACGTCTATGAGCTGGCAAGGTGGCTGGAAAAGAAGAGGACCGTGGCTGGAAGTCACGCCAGGACGGGAAGTCGCAGACGGGGAAAAAAACAGCGCTGATGCTGTAGATCAGTGGTTGCTGAATCGTTTGGAATTACCGGAAAAGCTGTGGCGCAGACTGCGTCATGAAAAAGAGATTGAACTTACAGGGGACCGGCTGCGGCTGGCCCTTTTTCCCGTAATGAACCTTGGCATCACCCCTCGTTGGTATGATTTGAAGGTACTGTATGAAGATGATTTTTGCCTGGTAGTGCATAAACCAGCAGGTATGGCAGTACATCCGGACGGCGCTGTGCAGGATGGTCCGCTGACGTTGGATCATGCTGTCGCATCCTACTATGAGATGAATGGCATACATGCGGCGGTACGGCATGTACATCGTCTGGAT
>NZ_WUDQ01000670.1:0-1813 GCF_009827695.1 Paenibacillus sp. OT2-17
CTCCAGCTTCCTGGAGGGAATCGAAGGTTCCTGCGTCGCTCCAATAGCGCCGTAAAATATCATATTCCAGCTTGCCTTCAGCGGCATAACAGTTGTTAACATCCGTGATCTCAAGCTCACCGCGTGCCGAAGGTGTAATTTGCCGGATCTTATCGAACACGGCAGTATCGTACATATAGATACCCGTAACGCAATATTTGGATTGGGGATGCTGTGGCTTTTCTTCAATCCGCATAATGCTCTCCGGGCGCTCAGGATCAAATACGGGTACCCCGTAACGACGAGCATCTGCCACCTTTTTCAACAACACTCTGGCGCTCCCCGGGGGCTGTTGCTTGAACCGTTCGATCACAGGTCCCAAGTCTTCCTTGAACAAATTATCACCTAACAAAACAGTGAATTTCTCTTCTGCCTGCATATAGCTTTTTGCCAGTTCGAGTGCTTCCGCAATGCCGCCCGCCTTTTCTTGAATCCGGTATGTCAGTTGGACACCATAATCGCTGCCACTGCCCAAAAAATCGGTATACAGTCCGGCCGATTGTTTACCAATAATAATAAGCATATCGGTGATCCCCGCCTGTCGCAGCCTCTCGATACCATATACGATCATGGGATACTTGCCGACCGGAAGCAGATGCTTGTTGAGTAATGTAGTCAACGGATGAAGGCGCGATCCGGTTCCTCCTGCGAGAATAACCCCTTTCATATCTTCCTTCCTCCTTCGACAACATGTTCAGTGCATACAACCCCAGCGTTTCCAGTTTCGATGAACATTCTGGGATCTATACTCCATTTCTCTATAAACAAACGATAGTTCCGCTCGATCAGCTCTTCCATCCAGGAAGTTTCCGAGCGTGAGAAGCTCGCATTTCCCTCGTGATAGACAAAACAGTCGTTGCACATGAGCAGCTTGTAGCCATGCACGCGTGCGCGTAGACAATAATCGTCATCCTCATAATGTCCGGGGCTGAACCGTTCATCCAGCAATCCGATCCGTTCCATCAGATCGCGCCGGAACAACAAACAAAATCCGACCAACCGCTTGACCTCCTGCCATCTGGAGGGATTACTTGCATTATTCTGCTCCGCATATCTCAGACAACTGGCCAAATCTCCTTCTAATCCGTGTATCTGCTGAATACCGCTGACGTAATTCGTCACCGGTCCCACCAATCCCACTATGCTTTCGCTCTGCAATGCAGCCAACATATTCGATAGCCATCCCCGCGTAACCGTCACATCATTGTTTAAAATAACGAACTGGTCACCTGAAGCCAGCCGGAGCCCCGTATTACATGCTGCTGGAAAGCCTCTGTTTTCAGGAAGACGTATGCTGATCAGCCGCTCGGATGCGCAAAAATCATCCGTTCCGTCATTTGAGGCGTTGTCCACAACAATGATTTCATACGGTGCATCTATCGTATGTGTCCGATTCGCCTCAATGCACGGCTTTAACAGATGCAGGCCGTTATAAGTCGGAATAATGATGCTCGTCAGACTCATTGTGCATTCCTCCCTTTGGCAACGTCTACCCGTGTTGGAACAGGCCCGAGCGGGGAATACCCGGCTACCTGAAACACCGCCGTCAGTGCCTCTGCATGATCACCGACGATCAACTGTTCCATAGCGTTCCCTTTGCCAACATTGAAGGTCCGCTTACGGTTTGTTTTAATGACATCGACAGCATGTACTGCCGCCACGATCATGCCATGCAGAATTGCCATGGCGTGGGCTTTTGGCGGTACGGCAAGCACGGCTGAGCCAAGCTGATCCAGTAAACGCCGAGATAATGCATGCGGTACGGCAGTCAATG
>NZ_WUDQ01000671.1:0-1807 GCF_009827695.1 Paenibacillus sp. OT2-17
TTTCAATTATGGGCTTCCAAGACATCATTTCACAAGGTTTCATCATGCCAAAGCTTTTGATAAAACTTAATGATAAACAGATAGCCATTCTTGGAATGGTTTCGGAGATTATAGGCTACAGTCTTATTGCGCTATCTACTTTGTTCTCATTCTATCCTCTTTTTATCGCTGGAATGTTTATATTTGGTTTTGGTGATTCGATCTTTGGGCCTTCATTCAATGGGATGCTCTCCAAGTCTGTCGATTCTAGTGAACAAGGAAGGATTCAAGGAGGTAGTCAATCTATTCAGGCTTTAGCAAGAATGATTGGGCCTATCATTGGAGGTCAAATCTATGTATCACTTGGTCATGCCGCACCCGCTTTTTTGGGTAGGATACTTATAGCAGCGGCAATACCAGTTTTATATAAGCGAACGCAAGTAAATGAGGAGTTTGCAAAAATCCCATAAGCGACTTCCAATGAACAAGATATAGATCGAAATGGTATAGTTCGTCTATATCTTGCACTTCGGAGCGACTGGAATCGAATTTTGCAAAATCCTGAAATATGTAAACTATCTACTTTGTTTACAGTCTGAGCCATCCGCATGCGGATGGCTCTTCATAGTATCACCTTGCTAAATTAATTTCACGTATTTGTACTTATACGCCAAAATTAAAATCATCATCTGTCAGCGGCTCTACATTCATCGCCCGCACATAGCCGTTTCCTTTTTTAGAAAAGAAATCATGCTGCTTAGTGTGGGTGCTGATACCGTTGAATACAATGGGATTAACTTCTTCTTCTTCAAACAGTGGATCAAAGCCCAAGTTCATCATGGCCTTGTTGGCGTTGTAGCGCAAAAAGACTTTCACATCGTCTACGAGTCCAATAGGAGTGTAAATTTGCTCGGTGTATTGTTCCTCGTTATTGTGCAAGTAGCGGAGCAAGCCTACCAGCGTCTGGTAAAGATCACGTTGTTCTTCCTCGGCCAATTCTGCATAAA
Organism: Paenibacillus sp. OT2-17; assembly: GCF_009827695.1. Taxonomy (NCBI): domain Bacteria; kingdom Bacillati; phylum Bacillota; class Bacilli; order Caryophanales; family Paenibacillaceae; genus Paenibacillus; species Paenibacillus sp. OT2-17. Next base: position 987 of record NZ_WUDQ01000671.1, read on the forward strand.
TCTCCTGTGCCAGTACACCTACGTACACACCGTGAATACTTTCATCCCGCAGGATCAAATCGATAATTTCTCCACTGCATGTCAGCTTACCCTGGCCCGCCAGATAAAGAGGGTAGAAGAAGCCGCTATAAAATAAATAGCTTTCTAAAAGCACCGACGCTGCCATCGCGAGATACAGGTCTTTGGGTGTGTGGATATTCATATAATACTGACGAATGGTTTCTGCCTTGGTTTGGAGATGTGAATTTTCTTCCACCCAGCGGAACACACCGTCAATTTCTTCCGTGGAAGCTAGCGTTGTAAAGATGCTACTGTACGACTTGGCATGAATTTGTTCCATCATCGCCATAAAGCTTAGTACGGCTTTGCGTTGCAGTCCGTCCACATGCTCCATAATTTGCGGCATACCCACGCCGCCTTGAATGGTATCCAGTAGCGTCAATCCGCCCAGCACCTTCATGTAGGCTTCTTTTTCGATATCACTGAGGGTTACCCAGGACATTTTATCGTCAGACAACGGGATTTCATCATCCGTCCAAAATTGCATAATGTTCTGGTTCCAGAACATCAGTGTGAAATCATCGTCCGAGCGATTCCAGTTTACAGCTTGTATACCTGTCATTGTTAGCATTCTCCCTTCAGCTTGCGAGATTCCCTGGAAACACATATTGAAATAGTGCAGGCGAATCATCGTATGCTTGACATACGGAAGCTGTATCCGCGAGGGTCTTGTCCAGTCCCGTAAAGGTCTGAACCACACGCTGGATACAGCTTCTAATGCAAAGCATCCATATCTATTCAAAATCTAATTTTTATACTGC
>NZ_WUDQ01000672.1:0-1806 GCF_009827695.1 Paenibacillus sp. OT2-17
GATTCCTGGAAGGACGGGACGGTATCCCTGAGTTGTACCGGGGCCAGGTCAAACGGAATAAGGAGGCGCTGACGGCGCTGGTAGAAGATGAAGACATGGACAAAACGATCGCTGCCTGGATAGGGAAAAGAAAATATTCGAAGGTTGTTGATCTCTGGGTCAAGGGACTGTCGATGGATTGGAACATGCTTTATGGGGATGCCAAGCCGCGACGAATCAGCCTGCCGGCCTATCCTTTTGCGAGGGAGCGGTACTGGATCACGGATATTATGAGCCCATTTGTAGAAAGAGTCTCTTCTGTAGAAAGAGCTGTTACGGAAGCTCAGGAAAAGGCAATTCCCGTCCAGACTCATGCGATGCAGCCAACAGCCCTAATACAATCCGGTTTTTTGAATAGTTCTGAAAAACCAAGCGCCATATCCTTACCGAATTTGTTGGACCGTCAGCCGCACCTAAGCAAGTCTGCCAACCAGGAGGGGACAACGATCATGTTAACTTCACTGGAGGAGACATCGCACACATTAGAGGATGAGAAGAAGACGGAAGCGCTGTCGTCTATTCCTCCTGCAATATCGGCGGAAATATTGCAGGAGGAGCTGACAACAAGCCTGGCGCAGGCTTTATATATAGATCGGAGCGATATCGATTCGGATAGAAACTTTGTTGATCTTGGATTGGATTCCATTATTGGCGTAGAGTGGGTTCGTAGCATTAATAAGCATTACAATACAGCCATAACAGCGACAAAAGTCTACGATTATCCAACCATCCGGGATTTTAGCAAATTTGTAGAGAAGGAATTGTTGAGCAAATCAATTGCGCCATTCTCTGCCCAGTCTATTTCGGATCATTCTCCAGCAGAGTATTCACCGTCCTCCGTTGCATTAGAGCCGGAGAAATCGGCAGAGGCTTCCATTCAGGTGAATTTGATGCCGATTTCGTTTGAAAAGCAGGCGCAGGCCAGCATGGCTGAGTGCAGCGCCTCTGCAGAGCTGTTACAGGAAGAACTGACGGTGAGCCTGGCTGAGGCTTTGTATATGGAACGGAGCGAGATTGAGGCGGATAAAAACTTTATAGATACCGGACTAGATTCCATTATAGGCGTAGAGTGGGTTCGAAACATTAATAAACGATATGGTACATCTATAGCAGCGACCAAGGTCTACGACTATCCGACCATTCGCCAATTCGCTGCATATTTGGCACAAGAAATCAATAAGCGTGGAGGAAGCTCCAATCAACAGTCCTTGAGCACAGTCCCGGACACGGATAAGCCTATTGCGAAAGTCCATTCGAAGGGACCTGACACGCTGCAATGTTCCCCAAGGCTATCGTCTAAGGAGGATTCCGAGCCATTCCACCTGGTAAAGGTAGCAGAAGATTCATCGCCTATGCCTTCGGAAAATAAAGAAGTAATTGCAATTGTCGGGATTTCGGGAAGATATCCTGGTGCGGAAGATGTGCAGCAATATTGGGATAATCTCGCTCTAGGCAAAAATTCCATTATTGAAATCCCGAAGGACCGTTGGGATGTAAGCCAATATTACGATCCTCGTCCAGCGCAAGAGGGGAAAATCAATTGCAAGTGGCTGGGTGTTTTAGAGGATATGGAATATTTTGATCCGTTATTTTTCAATATTTCTCCTACCGAGGCGGAAGGGATGGATCCCCAGCAGCGCATTTTTATGCAGGAAGCATATAAGGCAATTGAGGATGCAGGCTATAGTGGCTCACAGTTGGGAAATAAAAAATGCGGGGTTTACCTTGGAATTTTAAATAATGAATATAGTATGCTGCGGTACAAGC
>NZ_WUDQ01000673.1:0-1806 GCF_009827695.1 Paenibacillus sp. OT2-17
TTGTACTCGCAATGTTTTTCTTTTCTAAGAGTAAACAATTGAAGCAAATGGGACGACTAGCCATTGGACCCGGACTATTTAATATCAATGAACCGTTAATCTTCGGTATGCCAATCGTATTAAACCCAATCATTTTGATTCCGTTTCTTATAACACCAGTTATTAGCGTGTTGATAACCTATCTATGTATTATGGATGGGTAGCGAGCCCCATTGGTGTGTTGCCTCCTGGGACAATGCCAATACTTATAGGCGGATATCTGATGACTGGCAGTGTCTCGGGGATCGTCTTACAACTTATTTTGTTTGCTGTATCCTTTGTTATTTACTTCCCGTTCTTTAAGATCATGGACAATCAGAAATATAAAGAAGAACAGAAGGCGCTTGCAAGCTAAGATGAGATCATCAATTAAAGCCTGTTAGAGTTTCTTAATGCATTTCTGTTCATAAAAATAATAGTTTGTTGACATAGGATCTATGTACTAATAGGAGGGTTATCATGTTTCAAATGAAAACAAAATTTCCAGAAGATTTTTTGTGGGGTGGAGCAACGGCTGCAAATCAACTAGAAGGAGCAAGTGATGTTGGCGTCAAGGGACTTTCTCTGGCTGATGTATATACGTTTGATGAAAAGATGCCGAAAGAGCAATGGTCAGATCAGTGGCATTTAATGACTCATAAGCAAATAGAAGAAGCTCAAGATCCTGCAAGTAAAAAATATTATCCCAAAAGACATGGGATAGACTTTTATCATCATTATAAAGAAGATATCGCATTATTTGCAGAAATGGGCTTTAAAGCTTATCGCATGTCAATTGCTTGGACTCGTATTTTTCCGAATGGTGATGAGTTAGTACCCAATGAGGAAGGATTGGCGTTTTATGATCGTGTTTTTGATGAATTGAATAAGTATGGAATAGAGCCTGTTGTTTCTTTATCTCATTATGAAATGCCACTACATCTTTCAACAAAGTATGGTGGCTGGGTGAATCGTAAACTAATAGATTTCTTTGTTCGTTTTGCTTCAACTGTATTTGACAGATATAAAAACAAAGTGAAATATTGGATGGCTTTTAATGAAATTAACTGTGTGACCCATCATCCATATGTAAGTTTAGGGGTTATCGAGGAAAATCACCCTAATATTGAACAAGCAAAATTTCAAGGCGCTCATCATCAATTTGTAGCAAGTGCTCTTGCAACCAAAGCATGCAAAGAGAGTAATCCTAAAGCAATGGTAGGATGCATGGTTAGTTATCAGTTGCTTGTTCCTTATAGCTGTGATCCAGATGATGTTCAAGCTACAGTAGATAAACAGCGTACCTCATTGTTCTTTACAGATGTTCAGGCGAGAGGCTATTATCCTGCTTACACAGCTAAAATGCTTGCAGAAAAGAATGTAGTACTGGAAACAGAACCCGAAGATGAACAAATTATGAGAGATTATCCGGTTGATTACGTGTCCTTTAGCTACTATATGTCTAGCGCAGTCAGTGCACATCCAGAAAGAATCGAAGGAGCGGTAGGAAATCTACTTACAGGAGGAGTTAAAAATCCTTATTTGCCAACAAGTGATTGGGGATGGCAGGTTGACCCTAAAGGTCTACGAACTGCTTTAAACCAATTGTATGATCTTTATCAAAAACCATTATTTGTTGCTGAAAATGGATATGGCGCTTTAGATGTATTAGAGGAGGGCGATAAAATTGAGGATGATTATCGTATTTCTTATTTAAAAGAACATATTAAACAAGTAAAAGAAGCAATTGCAGATGGTGTAGATGTATTTGGCTACACGAGCTGGGGC
>NZ_WUDQ01000674.1:0-1804 GCF_009827695.1 Paenibacillus sp. OT2-17
CCCGGCATGATCAGCGAACAACTGATCATGCCGGGGAATTGTTATCTCCGCCAACACGCAATCAATTGGCAGAAATGCCGGAATGGACAAGACATGAGTTCCGCGTTCCACGCAAATCTCCATCGGACATCTACATTTCCGGTTTGGGATGGATCAGAGTGAATAGCGAGAACGGAGCTCTGGTTGCGGTTCATGCTCGTCGGGGAGTCCGTGTGCTTTTGCGGCCTGCGTTGATATAACGTTGCTGTAACCATGTTATAGGGCGGCAAGGAACAGGTACTGGTTCCTGCCGCCATTCATGTATTTGTGCGGCCTAATATTTTGCAATATGGGGGAGAGCAACGATGAACAGCGGGGAGTCTGAAGCGACCGAACAAGGTCTTGTACTATTGGGCGTATTGGGTGATCCGATCAAGCACTCCAAATCGCCTCTTATGCATAAAATAGCTTTACAGGCAGCGGGGATTGAAGGAGATTTTGTACCTCTTCATGTCAAACCGGATCAGCTGGAAGATGCCATGAAGGGGATTCGCGCTATGCATTTCCGCGGAGTCAATGTGACGATTCCCCATAAAGTCGAGGTTATGAAATATCTGGATGAGATTGATGAAGGGGCCAGACTCATTGGCGCTGTCAATACGATAGTGAACGACAATGGACGGCTCAAGGGCTATAACACGGACGGAATTGGCTACGTACGTTCCCTCAAAGAAGAGACTTCTGTCGATTTGAAGGGCGCAAGAATTGCTGTTCTTGGAGCCGGAGGGGCTGCTCGTGGCGTAATTCATGCTCTATTGGAAGAGCAACCGGAATCGGTTATTATTTTGAACCGAACACGTGACAAAGCTGAGCAACTAGCATTAGAGTGGACGACGGAGGCGATCCCAGTGAGGGGTTATTCCAACGAGGATGCCAAGAACGTGCTCGCCACAGTGAATGTGTTGATTAACACAACCTCGGTGGGAATGTCCCCTTTATCGGATGAACTTCCACTGGAAACGAGCTTGATTCCGGAGGGAATCATTGTGAGTGATTTGATCTACAATCCGCTGGAAACGAGACTTTTACGGGAAAGCCGTGAACAGCGCGGCTGCACTGTACATGGGGGCTTGGGCATGTTCGTGTACCAGGGGGCTGTGGCTTTTGAGTATTTTACAGGGGTTGTCCCTGCTGTAGAGCAAATGAGAGTGGCTGTGCTGAGTAGCCTGTCGTAAGTAAGATTGTACATTAAAATTATGGAAATGCTGCATTGCATATGTGGCGACGAAGGGGTTAAATATACATGTTAACAAGTAAACAAAAAAGATATTTGCGTTCAATGGCGCATCATTTGGACCCGGTTTTTCAAGTAGGCAAAAACGGTACGAATGAGCATCTTATGCGTCACATCAACGATGCGATTGAAAAACGTGAGCTGATGAAAGTGCAAATTTTGAACAACTGTTTGGACGACAAACATGAAATTGCGGAAGAACTGGCCGCGGAGACAGGTTCTGAGCTTGTTCAGATCATCGGGAGCACTATTATTTTGTACAAAGAATCCCGTGATCATAAGGAAATCGAGTTGCCTAGAGGATAACACGCGGGGAGAAAATTATGAAAATCGGTATTATGGGTGGTACATTTGACCCGATTCATATTGGACATCTGCTGGCTGGAGAAGCGGCAAGAGATGCCTATGGGCTGGATCAAGTATGGTTTATGCCTTCTCATATTCCTCCGCACAAGCATCAGGCGGGGGCGAGCGGTAAGGAGCGTCTGGAGATGACGAGTGAAGCGGTAGCGGGTCATCCTGCTTTTGAAG
>NZ_WUDQ01000675.1:0-1787 GCF_009827695.1 Paenibacillus sp. OT2-17
GAAAAAAGAAGCAACAGCAAGATCCATAGAGCTGAACATCGAAGCCATCCCCGAAAGCACCATCGAGGAAGAGCTAGAAGCCGTTACAGATTCTGTGATTGCTATTTTGCTCGGACCTCAAGTGCGGATGCGTAAAAAGGCAGTAACCGAAATTGCAGCTCCCTATGGTATCCCTGTAGATGTCATTGACACGTTGGCTTATGGTAGAGGAAACGGTGCAGCTGTCCTAGATCAAGCCTTGAAGCTGGCTGGCGAGAACATCTAATTGCTATTCAAATGAAAAAGAGGCTGAGAGTTACCTCAGTCTCTTTCTTGAGTTGCGCGCTCTTTATCAAGACATACCTTCTTTGCCTGAACCCATACTGCTCACATACGTTTCCTGTAAACCGGCAGAAATGCCGTATAACGGTTCCCAACGAAGCCAATGTCTGGCGACTGCGTTACTAAGACAGCTATGGTGAATGTCTCCCGCTCGCGCTGGTGAATACACAGGGCGGACAGACGAACCGTGCAGCTTTAGTAAATCGTAGGCCAGTCGATTAATGGACGTCGTTCGTCCTGTACTTACATGTACTGTGCGTTGGTCTGCTGCATGGATAGCCGCCATATTCGCTCGAACTACATCCTTGACGTACACAAAGTCTCGGGTTTGTGTCCCATCGCCGTGAATGAGCAAGGGACTTCCTTTTTTCAGCCGCTCCATAAAGAGAGCGACTACACCACCCTCTCCCTTCGCGGCCTGACCGGGACCATACACATTTCCATAACGCAAAATCGTATAGTTCATACCGTACAGCCGATAAAAAAGTCGAATATACGATTCTGCGGTCAGCTTGGACAGTCCGTAGCCTGAAATGGGCTCCACGGGATCGTCTTCCTGTATACATTGCTTTTGCAACTCTCCATATACACCGGACGTGGATGCAAATATAAATTTCGACACACCCGCTTCATGACAAGCCTGCAACAAATGAATCGTCCCCAGCACATTCACATCCGCGTCCTCATCGGGTCGATGGATGGATTGCTGCACATCCGCCTGTGCGGCCAAGTGAAACACAATATCCGGGCTTTCCCGAATCAGCAGCGTCCTAGCTTCAGAGCTGCGAATATCCGCAATATGCATGACCGCGCGCGGGTCCACATTCGCCATATTCCCGGTCGTCAGATTATCCAGCACATGCACTCTGATGCCCGAATCAGCAAGCGCACGTACCAGCTGAGAACCAATAAATCCGGCTCCCCCGGTGACCAAAGCCTTCACTAGCTCACCCTCCTTTTGAACCGAAGCATATGATTTCCCTTCGCATCATGTTATGCGACTCCCTATAGCTTGGCGCAGGCACAAGCACAGTCCGAAGACAATCTATAATGTCTTTCTAGAATCTCAGCACCTCAGACATGCAGTCTCACGTTTTCCAGCATATAACGCCACATCTCATCCTGACCGTTCCATATATCCTCAGGTGGCAGCTCCACTGAAACCAGCCTCTCCAACCCCCAGTCCAGCTCCGTCACACCATCAGCCCCTGTATAATCCACGTATAACAAGCGAAAATCATGTGTAATCCTCTGTAATAACACATCATGTAGTTCCACCGCTTGCTCCCGACTACCCCCGAGACGAACCAGTAGCAGACGGGACGCAAGCGCGAATTGGTCCAGTAGACGTGCAATGCGGCGATCAAGCGTCGTTTTGAATGCAGGGTAGGAAGTCAGCTGCTCCGATGTATTCTGGCTAACCGGAAAATGGTGTGCTGCTGTAATCCCATAGGATGCATCCTCAA
>NZ_WUDQ01000676.1:0-1778 GCF_009827695.1 Paenibacillus sp. OT2-17
CGCTTCATCCAGCCTAGAGAGCAGCACGCTTTTACCGAAATGATCGATGCTTTAAAACGTATTTCGCAAGGAGACTTTCACATTAATCTGGATTGGGACCTCGGCGGGCGGAACGGAAAACATCGGAGGCCGCATCCTTATGTACAGTTGGTGGACAGTATCAATGATATGGCTGCAAATCTGAAGGCTATGGAAAAACTGCGGGAGGAGTTTATTTCGAACGTATCCCATGAAATCGGCTCACCACTGACCTCGATAATCGGATTCGCCAAGGCGCTGAAGGATGAGAAACTGGATCGTGAGCAGCGAGACCGGTATTTGACGATCATCGAGACGGAGTGTATTCGTCTATCCAAGCTAAGCGATAATCTCATGAAGCTGGCGATTCTGGATTCGGAGCGGCATCCGTTTCGTCCGTCCCTTTATCGGCTGGACAAGCAGCTGATTTCGCTTATTCTCGCCTGCGAACCGCAATGGGAGGCTAAAAAAATCGAGATGACTGTTGAGGTGGATATAGTTGAGGTCAACGCGGACGAGGATCTGATGGGCCAGGTTTGGGTGAATCTTCTTCACAATGCCATTAAATTTACACCACAGGGTGGAAGCATATCTGTTTCTCTTTCAAGTAACGGTGATCAGGCGGTTATCTGCATTGCGGATACGGGACAGGGCATCAACGAACAGGATCAGCAGCGCATTTTTGAACGTTTTTATAAAGCAGACCAGTCACGGGCCCGAACTGCTGGAGGCAGTGGCTTGGGACTTTCCATTGCTTATAAAATAACAGAGATGCATACCGGCTCTATCTCTGTATCCAGCAAGGTGGGAGAAGGAACGGTATTTACAGTTATGCTGCCGCTGCACCAGAAAGTAATGAAAGGCAGCAGCAACTGTGAAATGTACAACGGCACAGTAATTTAAAAAGGAGCGTCTTCAAAGCCACAAACGGCTGAAGGACGCTCCTTTTTAGTTCCCATACTTATACTCTTATGGCATATGCGTATGTGCTCAGGACTTAGATGTATTTACCGGCTTCATCTCCTGTATAGCTTCTTTCAAGCTTTGTGAGCATTGCTCATATAGCTGTTTTCTTTGTTGCTCACTGGAACCAGATGCGAGTTTTTGCAACTCCGTTGTGCATTGTTCCAGCAAAGTCAGCACGGTTTGATTCGAATCCTGCACCTTGTTTAGCTGTACATTGTCACTATATTGGTCAATGTACAGTTCTCCTTGCGGATCCACCTGCGCGAAAAACACATCTTTGACTGTTAAACTCTTTTCCTTTAGCTTGGCATCCAGCCATTGTTGAGTGATCCCCATATATGCCATTTGTTGCTCCATAAGTTGTCCATCCATAATGACTGCTGTTGGTTCCTTCTCCGGTAATTGCTGCATATTCAGATCTTTAAGTGTCACAGGCTGCTTGTCTTTGGTTAACAGCACATTGACTTCGCCACTGGTTTCCATAAGAGCAAATTCCACGTCAGATACTTTGAATACATTTTTGCTTCGAAGCTGCTCCATGAGTTCATCCAGGGTGAGCCGTTCTTTTCTCAGATTATCCTCTAAAATTTTGCCGTCTTTGATCAGAATTGTTGTCCTTCCATCTGTTATATCTCTGATTTTCTTGCTTTTAATTTGCAAATATTCAATGCCAAGTGTTGTCAGTACCCATACTGACAAGGCTATGAGGCCTAGATACCAGGTGGATTCACGCTCCATAGGAATGGTAGCAGCCAGGTTACCTATCGTGATTCCTGTTATATATTCGAACAAGG
>NZ_WUDQ01000677.1:0-1773 GCF_009827695.1 Paenibacillus sp. OT2-17
AAAGTAGCTATGCTGCCGGAAGTACCTTTAAAGACGCGTTTGCGCATCGTCTTTCGCAGGAATGGCGTTGTCCGGTGAAGGTCATGAACTGGGGATACTGGGGGAGCGGCGAAAACAATGCCTCTCAAAATGGAGGGCAGGAGGTAGAAAATTACTCCAGACTGGCGCAAATAGGTGTTGGGCTCATTGACCCACAGGAGGGGATGGAGGCGCTTGAGACGCTTCTTGCCTCACCGATAGACCAAATGGGGCTTATGAAAACAACAAGACATCTGGAGATGGAAGGGACTAATCCGACGGAAGAGATTGATCTCTACCCGCCTAATTCGGATCCGAATCTCAGGGATATACAGGAAAATATTGCTACAGCAATACAATCAAGAAGCCATTTTATCGAAAACTATGCTGCAGATGATATGGGCGACCTCCAGGAAAGGGAGATGGAACATCTCCTAAGCAGGTTGTTGCGGGAGCAGCTCTTGTCCATGGGGTTATCAGGGACAGATCGTCAGTCCGTCGACGAGTTCAAAAATAAACTCGGACTACCTGAGCTATATGGCAAATGGCTGAAAGAGAGCATGGAGATTTTGACACAGATGGATAACGACCTATCAGGTAGAAACTCCAGCTTGACGGATCGAGATGATGTCTGGCAGGAATGGGAAGAGCGCAAGCGTACATGGCTACAATATCCGCAGATGAGAGCAAGGGTTAATTTGGTTGAGACAACGCTACGGGCTTTACCGGAAGTGCTTACCGGAAAATCGCCTGCGACTGAAGTCATCTTTCCCAATTCCTCAATGGAACTAGTGGAAGGAATTTATAAGAACAATCTGGTGGTGGACTACTTTAATGAAGTACTTGCCGATACTACTGCCGCTTATATCCAGGAGAGGATTATGGCCGACGCCGCTGCGGAAATCAGAATTCTGGAAATCGGCGCGGGCACCGGAGGGACCAGTGCCACGCTATTCCTGAAATTGCGCCCATACCGCAAACACATTCAGGAATATTGCTATACCGATATTTCCAAAGCCTTTTTGATGCACGCGGAAAAAGAGTATGGGCCGCATAATCCGTATCTCAGCTACCAGATTTTTAATGTTGAAGAACCTATTGCTGGGCAAGGTGTTGAGACGGGTAAATATGATATTGTCATTGCCGCTAATGTACTTCATACCGCAAAAGACATCCGCCAGGCGTTACGTAATGCTAAAGCGGTTTTGAAAAGCAACGGCTTGCTCCTGCTCAATGAAATCACAGGTAGTAGCGTGTTTACCCACCTTACCTTCGGATTGCTAGATGGCTGGTGGGCGTATGAGGATCCGGAATGGCGTATTCCTGGATGCCCAGGGCTTCACCCTCAAATATGGGAAACCGTACTGGACAAAGAAGGTTTCCATGCAGCGTTCTTCCCGGCGCAAGAGGCGCATGATTGGGGCCAGCAGATTGTTGCAGCCCAAAGCGATGGCTTGGTTCGGCAAAAGCGACAGCACAAACGAAGATCAATATTGATAGAGAAAAGAACCGTAGAAACGGTATCAGTGAAGCAACGAACTCAACCCAAAATAGAGGTAGAACATGTGCTGCGTGAAAAAAGTACGGCGTACTTTAAACATTTGCTTGGTGAGACGCTAAAAATGGAACCGGGAAGTATCGACTCAACGGTTGCCCTGGAAGAGTATGGAATCGACTCGATATTGGTTGTGCAAATCACAAATGTTTTGCGTGAAGTCATCGAGGATTTTGCCAGCACGCTGTTTTTTGAGTACA
>NZ_WUDQ01000678.1:0-1770 GCF_009827695.1 Paenibacillus sp. OT2-17
GGCAGAATTTAAGCCGAAGAAGCTCGTCATTGTCGGGGCGGATCAACAGGAGCACTTATACGAAAATTTTACGCTTGCTGAACAGAACGACAAGGAAGTAGCCATTAAAGCGAACAATGATCCATCCAGTGACGTAAACACTGGGAGCGCCACTACAAAAAGCACGACAGCAGATGGACAATCCACAGACAGTGATTCCACAGCTCGTGGTGGTACATCCAGCGGAAAAAGCGGCGATCAGTCTGGAGCAGTGACAGACAATACGGACGGAGGCTCGACTTCAGAGATTTCTACTGAGGGTAGTGGTAATGGAACCAACACAGACACTGACGCACCATCGGAGTATGATCTGAAGAAGTATCCTTATCGTACGCTGTTGACCATTTGGCAACGGCTGGAGCTGAATGATGCTAGTAAGGTTACCGTTGATGGAGAAGAATATCCGCTAGTTCAAGTGAAAACTGCAGACTAAGCAACTATAAAACAGAAATGAATGATGAATGAAGTAAAAGACGGGTTTCCTTCAAGGACTCGTCTTTTATTATGCCTATATTTACATAAAGGATGAATTCAAAATTTGAAATTCACCTTATCTAGTAAAACATCATTTTACGAAAGTATTGACACCAAGTAGGCAGCTGATTAAAATTAGTTGGAATTCAAACTATTAAAATTAGATAGCTATGGAGGTTAGTAGTGAGATGGGAAGTGAGGTGTATCCCGTTTGTCTTCCTTGGGAGGAAGAGAGTACGATGTATTTAATTAAATGGATTTTCACTACCGTCCGGCGCGAAATTGAAACAGCACTGCGCCCTTTGGGGCTCACCTCCCCACAATCGCAGACGCTCTATATACTGGCGATGTCGCCTGGAGTCACCAATACGGATTTGGAAAAGCTATTGCTTATTGATAAATCAAGCGTTACCAGCCTGGTTAACGGGATCGTTAAGAAAAACTGGGCAGTACGCAAAAGTCACCCGGAAGATGCACGAATGAAGCAAATCTATTTGACTGAGGAAGGTTTGGAGATTCACAAGACAGCTGAACGTACCATTGAGGCAATTAAAAGCTCGGTAGGTGAAACGTTATCTGTCGGAGAATCGGAGACGCTGCGCGGCCTGCTTAAAAAAATTCTCCACGATTACCGTTATGCGAACACCTGCGTTTGAGCGGATATATAGAGAGTTTGCCCGGATAGGGATATTCAAAAGCAGTGAAATACAATCTTAGATAAGAGGTTTACAGGAGAGGGAGACAACCAAATGATAAATGAACAAACTTATCCCAATGCGGATAAGCTTATGCGTGTGTTGGCTTTCACACTTGTTTTTTCAGTGATGAACGCTTTTATGTTTAATGTCGTTATGCCTGTGATTCGGGAGGAGTTTCATATTAGTGCTTCCGATGTAAGTTGGCTGCTGACTGGCTATATGATCGTGTATGCGGTTGGCTCGGTGACCTACGGCAAATTGGCAGATAAATATCGTCTTAAGGATTTGCTGACGTTTGGGATTATCTTTTTTGCACTGGGTTCGCTTATTGGACTGTTGGCCAATCAATTTTGGATGCTCATTGTAGCTCGTTTGCTTCAGGCTGCAGGGGCTGCAGTTATTCCGGCAACTGCTATGATCGTCCCAGTCCGTTATTTCTCGGCTGAAAAAAGAGGACGTGCTTTGGGCGTCACAGCAATCGGCTTGGCGTTAGGTACTGCACTGGCTCCGATTATTTCCGGTTTGATCACAGGCTTTGCAAGCTGGCGTTTTTTGTTCG
>NZ_WUDQ01000679.1:0-1766 GCF_009827695.1 Paenibacillus sp. OT2-17
ACGATCGCACAGTACGACCTCAAGACAGGTAAATCCAAAGGAGATCGTCAGTATCGCTGGACCGAGCCTGAAAATAAAGACGGTGTCTACCGATCTGGAGGCATATACGGTTCTGCTTTTTTGTACGGTAAAGACCTTTATGTCTTTCAGGGAAAGATACTAGCTTCCTATGACTTCTGGAACTATAAACCAGACAGCAAACCTGCTCGCAAGTGGGCGCAAGATAGCTATGAACAACTTGTTCCTTTATTGTCTATTCATGAAGGTCGCATGTTCTACCAAGATTTTAGTACATCCAGACTGACTGCTATGAAGCTGTCCTCAGGTCAATTCATTCATTACGACGGCGATAATCCGACCGTTCAAGCTGACGTATTCGGTAAAGGAGTCTATGTCGGGCAATCAGATGGCGTATTTCATGGTTATGACCTGATGACCTTGAAGCCCGTGTTTACTGTCAACACAGGCTCACGCTCCTTCGGTCCAACGCTCAAATCCGGCGGAATGATATTTATTCAAAGCGGAAACCGTCTGCTTGGCGTCAAGCTCCCTGCTTCTTTAAAATAAGGCCAAAAATTTCAAGCAGCAATCTCTCAGAAAAGGCAAAAGCTTAACGGATAGCAAGCATACGATTCAGTGCCAGTACAGCATCCTGTCTGACCTGAGCATCCACACGAATCACACCCACAGGCTCTCCCCGATCAAACTGCTCCATTGCCCACAGCAAATGGGGAAGATCGATCCGGTTCATGGTCAGACAGGGACACATATCGGGATTGAGCGATTCAATCTGCTGTTCAGGGTACTGCTGTTTGATTCGTTGCACGAGATTCATTTCTGTGCCAACAGCCCATTGGGTTCCCGGCTCTGCCGCGCGAATGGTATCGATGATGAATTTTGTGGAGCCCGCGCAATCTGCGAGCTGTACGACCTCATAAGAGCATTCGGGGTGCACGATGACCCGGATGTTCTTATCACGCTCACGGACGTTGCGAATATGATCTACCGTGAATTTTTCATGTACTGAACAGTGCCCTTTCCATAAAATAATTTTTACGGTTGCCGGGTCCTGTTCAGTCTCCAGCTGATCGGTCATGGGATTCCACACGGCCATTTCAGCCAGCGGAATTCCAAGATCGTAAGCTGTATTGCGACCTAAATGCTGATCCGGCAAAAACAAAATACGTTCCTTTTGCTTCAGCGCCCATTCCAGCACTTGTTTGGCATTCGAAGAGGTCACGGTAGCCCCGCCATGCCGTCCTACAAAGGCTTTGATCTCTGCTGTGGAATTTACATACGTTAACGGAATGGTCGTATCTCCTACCAACTCCTGTAAATGCTTCCACGCTCGTTCTGTCTGCTCTATGTTCGCCATATCTGCCATTGAGCAGCCTGCGCGCATATCCGGCAGGACAACAGTCTGTCGATCGGTAGTCAGCATATCCGCTGTCTCCGCCATAAAATGTACCCCACAAAATACAATAAACTCCGCTTCCTGATTTTGTGCAGCCATTTGAGCAAGCTGTAGAGAATCTCCTGTTATATCAGCAAACTGAATAACCTCGTCCTTCTGATAGTGATGACCCGGTATAAGCAGCTTGGGTCCCCATTTTTGTTTCAGCTCGGCCACTCGCTGCTCCATGTCAGCAACCGTCAGTGTCTTATAATGCTCTGGTATAAGCCCTCGATTTCCTTGTAAAATGTCAAGCATAGACATTAGAATCCCTCCATATCGATACGGCTGATCGTTCCCGCTCTCACGAACA
>NZ_WUDQ01000067.1:0-15199 GCF_009827695.1 Paenibacillus sp. OT2-17
CAACTGTTTCTGGGGCCTCCCCCTTCACCTTGCTTTCATATCCAAAAATAAGGATCAGCATCGTTGCAGCTATAAATGAACATGCAATGGCGATAACATAAATTAGTGTTGGCGTATATACTGGAATTGCAAAAATGTTGTGAAAAACATAAGCCGTCATTTTCACTCCAAAATGTCCATTGATAGCTCCGCCTAGAGCGCCTGCGATAATGACAATCGGAATGACACGTTTATAACGAAGCACCAGACCATACACAATCGGCTCTGTCACACCAGCCAGCAATCCTGTAATACTCGTGGAACCGGCAAGAGTTCTAAGTGTTTTATCTTTTCTCGCCTTCAGGAAGATACCAAATGCGACCCCAATTTGAGCAAATACAGCTGCTGCTGCCATCGCCTCAATCGGATCACCGCCAACACCGATATTTTGAATCGTAATGGGTGTAAAACCCCAGTGAAGTCCGAAGACGACCATAAAGGTCATAAAACCGCCAAGAACAATCCCTGACAAAATTCCACTTACACCGATTAACCATGTCACACCTGAAGAAATCCAATCTCCTACCCCTGTACCGAAAGGTCCGAAAGCCATCGCAGATAGCGGAACCATAATCATCAAAGCCAGCATCGGAACTAAAAATAGTTGTAAATCCTTAAGAATGATCTTCTTCAAAAACTTATCCACCAACGCATATATGCTAATGGATATGAAAATCGGGAAAACACTGGCGGAGTAGTTCATCATGACCACTGGTATTCCTAAAAACGATACATCAGAGCCTTTGTCCATCAGCCCCGTAAAGTTGGGTTCCATGAGAGCCGCACCGATCACACCAGCTACATAAGGATTCGCCTTCAGCTTTATACCAAGCGTGATCCCAAGCAAAATCGGCAAAAAGTAAAACACAGCATTCCCTGCAGCAGACAGGATCATATAAGTATCACTTGTTGCAGACATCCATCCCAGCAAGGTCAAAACCGTCAGGAGTGCTTTTATCATTCCCGAGCCCGCCATCGCCGGAATCAACGGGGAGAAACTGCCGGAAATGACTTCAAAGATTGTGGATATGACCGATGTTTTTTTACCACTGGATTCACTGGCTGTAGAGGAATTCGATCCAAAATTCCTGTTTTTCATGATCTCCGCATATACATAGGCAACATGGCTGCCAATAACAACTTGAAATTGTCCTCCGCTTTCAACAACTGTAATGATCCCCTCGTGCTTCTCAAGCGCTTCTCTTTCGGCTTTTCGTGAATCCTTCAGGTCAAATCGGAGTCGTGTAGCACAATGGACAAGCCCATTGATATTTTCTTCTCCTCCAACGAGACGTACGATGTCTTCGCCCATTTTCTTATGGTCCATGTTCATTCTCCTCTTGGGCAGATTGCCTGAAAACAAAAAAATACCTAAACGAAAGGCCCATATGATCAAAGAAAATGATCACTGCCATTCATTTAGGTATCGCCTGCTTAACCAGTAACAATCCTTATATTTAAGTTGTGAGCCTACTATAAATCACTTAGAAATCGTTTGCAAGCTTTTTTTCTAAGAAGTAGCCATATCGTTTCTGGAGGTTACACGCTGTATATGAATCGTCAAATACACTTTTTCGTCAATCGACATAGCACTTTCATGCTTTAATTCCAAATATTGATTGATTAATTGGGTACATTGAAAAGCCCTCGCATATTTATCTTTGACCTGATCATACAAGAAATTGTCACCTGAAGCCAGTTGCTCTTGTTCATTGCTCAGCAATCGTTGGGCAAAGTACTGCAAATGAGTAATAAACCGGGAATAATTGAACGAAGTTTCATCCAGTGTAATCTGATAGTAATCGGTTACAATGTTGAAAATGTCATCAATGACCTCGGTAATCTCAACCGTTTGTTTCATTCCCTGACCGTCTTGTCTTGCATTTACAAAATGCATAGCAATAAAGCTGGCTTCATGCTCATCCATTTGGATGCCAAATTGAGCATGGATAATGTCCAAAGCATTCATTCCGATCATAAATTCTTTTTTGTAAAATTTTTTAATTTGCAATAAGAGTGAATTTTTAAGTCCCACGGATTTTCTGTATCGAGAGATGGCAAATTGAATATGGTCAATCAGAGAAATATAGATGTTATCACTAAAAATATCTCCCATTTCCTTTTTTGCGCCGCCTACAATTTCATCCGCCACCTTTAAATACTCTACAGATGTTTCCCCAATAAGATCTATTAATTTTTGTGGAATTTTATCAGACTTTAATACAAAGGTTTTTTCTATTTTTTCCTCATCGACCCTCTGGCCATTTTTCTTTTTAAAGCCCAGGCCATTCCCTATGACAACAAATTCATGACCCACCTGATTTTCGACTCGGATGACATTGTTGTTAAAAATTTGCCGGATGATCATTTATCTGCTCACCTCATTGATGTAATGACAAAGTTTGTAATAACAAAAAAAACCAAATAACGACTAAATCAATTAGTCATTATTTGGGTATCGCCTGCTTACCAGTAACAATCCCGAAGGGCACTTCACCCCTCATTCAATTACCCTTACTATACCGCTTTCAATGCAGAATAACAATACAAACATGTTGAAAAGCCTTCTGGAAAGATAGTTTTGACCAAATCAGATAAAAATACTGAGTATCATCACGATGCCAAAAGCACTGAAACCAAGAATGGTTTCCATGACTGTCCACGTTTTCAGGGTTTGAGGTACGGACAGGTTCATGTATTCTTTAACAATCCAGAAGCCGGAGTCATTCACGTGGGACAAAATGATCGAGCCTGCTCCGGTAGCCAACACCAGTAGCTCCGGGCTCACCCCCGGCATCGTGACTGCAATCGGAGCGACAATACCTGCCGCCGTCGTCATGGCTACCGTGGCGGAACCAACGGCGGCCCGGATAAGACCTGCAATCACAAAGGCCAATACAAGCGGAGACAAATGTGCATGCTGGGCAAAACCTGCAATCGCATCTCCTACACCGCTGGCAGTCAGAATCTTGTTGAAACCACCGCCTGCACCGATCAGCAGGATGATAGAAGCAACCGGACCCAGGCAATCGTTCGTAAACTTCAATAGCTGCTTGCTATCGAAGTTGCGTGCATAACCAAAAGAGTAAAGCGAGAACAGCAAAGCAATCAGCAACGCAATAATCGGACTGCCGATGAAATCAATGACCTGTCTGAAGACGTTGGCTTCTGGCAAAATCAGATCGACAATCGTCGCCAGCAGCATCAGAATAACGGGAAGCATAATGGTGAAGAGTGTAATACCAAAGCCCGGCAATTCTCTTTCTTTCGTTTCCGTAAATTGCTCCATCAATTCACTCGAAGTCTCCACCTTGATACGCTTGGAAATCCAACTGCCATAGATTGGACCTGCAATCGCTGCAGATGGCAGCGCTACGATGAGCGCAAGAAAGATCGTTTTACCAATATTCGCGTTAAAAATACCTACTGCCAGCATCGCTGCCGGATGCGGAGGGATAAGACTATGCACAACCGCCAATCCAGCTACAAGAGAAATCCCGATTTTAATGAGCGAAGTTCCGGTATGCTTGGCGATAACGAATACGAGCGGGAACAACAGTACGATACCTACCTGAATGAATACCGGGATACCACAAATAACAGCGACCACCATCATGGCCCAGTGAACATTTTTCTCACCGAACACCCGCACCATGGTCTTGGCAATCTGCTCCGCACCACCAGACTCAGCCATCAGCTTACCCAGCATCGTACCCAGACCAAGAACAATGGCGATAAAACCGAGCACACTGGCCACACCTTCTTGATAAGCTGTCACAATACTTTTCAGCGGCATACCTGCAATTAGACCCATGAACACAGCGCCGACGATGAGCGCGACAAATGGGTTCATTTTGACTTTAGCGATCAGCAGAATCAGTCCAATAATAGAAATAAGTGCATATAATAACAAACTTGCATCATGACTGAATCCGAATACGGAATACATGTTATAACCCCCTCATTAAGTAAGCGCTCTCAAAGTTTGTTGAAAAACAGGGGTTAACCCTGCTCGTTTTCAATTTTCTCTACGGTTTCCAGCAATGTTCGTTCTCCGCCCACATTACCAGGGAACACGATATACGGAATGCCGCTGAATTTGGCTTCGTCTCCGGTCAGCCACACAGGGATGCCTGCCGCAACCTGGCCGAGTACACGTGCTTTTCGGATAGCAAGACCTTTGGTTGCCACATCACTGGAAGTAATGCCGCCTTTGGCGATGATAAACTTAGGCACAGTCTCAAGCGACTGTACGATTTCGACCAGTGCACCGGATACCGTTTGACTAATTTTGAAATTATCAGCTTTATTATCTACCGCAATGAGTTTGCGGCTACTGTATACCACCACATTGTTGCCCGCAGCCAGTTGTGTATTGGCTTCTGCGATAACACGGCTTAATTCCTGTGTGTAGCCCTCAGAATCCAACACCCGTTCCACATCAATTTCAAGACCCACAATTTCCGGGTACGTAAGTAACTGCTCCAGCTGTTTTGTTGTTTTTTGAACATAGGAACCGACGACCACAATACCACCGTGACCTTCCTGTCCACTTGCAATCAGTCGTTCCTTTGGCAAATATTCCTGGTCAGATATCCCGGCATACGATTTCACAAAAGAAGCAGCTGTGCGGAAAATAAACGTTTTCCCTTGCTCTTCTGCTTTCAGCAGCCCCAGTGATACTACATCCATATCCGCATACGAAAGCACGTTGACGATGATTGGTACGTTATCCTTCGCTTGTAGCAATACTTCTTGCACAGCGTCTGGTCCCTTGCGAATCTGTTCCAGTGAAATAACAAGACATTCCGAGGCATGAATACGGCCTTCTGTCTTTTCTTCCACCCATGCCGCCAAATCACCGTTTTCATAGCCAAATACCTTATCCTTGGCAAACTCCGACTCATGTACGGGAATTAGCGTATCGTCCTCCACCATATAGTGGGTGTTGCCTCCAGTTACTCGCCCAGCTTCGAAAAAGGCTGGAATGATCAGATGACCGTCGTAGCTCCGTCCACTTTGACGCGATCCTTCTTCTGCCAGTACGTCCGTTTCCAGCGGGTAATACCCACGCAACATGGAATCACTACGGCTGACAAAGGTAAATGATTTGCCCTTTTCGGTGGCGACAGCCTGTACGTTGCGAGCAATCTCGCGGTTAATCCGTTCTGCGGTTTGCGCATCAAGTCCGCGTGTATTGGTCAGGATATAAAAAAGCGTTTCCGGTGAGTCGAATGCTTCACGAAGCAATGCTTCATCCCACTGCGTCAAAACATCAATATCATGAACGGTTTGTACCCCAGTCGGATCATCGTCTAATACGATAATTTTCCGTCCTCTGGCGTCATTAATCCGGCGAATTTCCTGACGCAATCCTTTGCTGTCCCATTCAGGAGGCAATTCTGCTTGAAGAGCTAACAACGAAGTATATCCTGCATTTACATTCATGTGATCTCCACCTTATTCAAATTCTTGATTAGCATGCTCTACTACTCTGCTTTTACCTGTACGCCTGCGAGTTTTTCAAAATATTGCACGATTCCGCCGTGATCATCCGCCGCTTTACCATCCACTTTGAGTGCGTGGAATATTTCCAGCAGTTGGCTACTAAGTGGCAACGGTACACCGATGTCATGCGCGGTTTCCATAACGTTCGTGATGTCCTTGAGGTTAATATCAATCCGACCCCCAGCTACAAAATTCCGTTGCAAGATCAGAGGAACTTTAGCATCCAGTACCGCACTGCCTGCCAATCCACCGCGAATCGCTTGCACCATTTTTTCAATATTAATTCCCGCCTTGGCTGCAAATACAAGCGCTTCGGACATGGCCGCGATATTCAGGTTCACCATGATCTGGTTAGCCAGCTTTGCCGTTGTGCCGCAGCCGTTATCACCAACCAAGGTGATATCCTGACCCAGCACATGCAGAACATCCAAGACATGCTCAAACACTGATTCTTTGCCACCAACCATAATCGCCAATGTCCCATCAATTGCTTTCGGTTCGCCACCACTGACAGGGGCATCCAGCATGTGCAGACCAGCCTCAACGGCTTTCACCGACAGCTCTTTGGAGACGACTGGAGAAATCGAGCTCATATCTACGATAACGCTTCCAATACTAGCCCCTTTTAAAATCCCGTTCTCGCCCAAAATGACTTCTTTCACATGATTGGAATTCGGCAACATCGTAAAAATGATTTCACTGCGCTCTGCAACTTCCTTCGGGGATGCCGCTGCATGTGCGCCTGACGCAACCAAAGCAGTGACGGTTTCCTGATTAATATCAAATACGGTCAGCTCATAATCCGCTTTCAAAAGATTTAACGACATCGGACGACCCATAATACCTAATCCAATAAATCCAATTTTCTTTGTCATGTAAATTCCCTCCATAGCTTTTCGAATTCGATTTCCTATTCAGGATTTTTAGATAAATCCATTTGTAAACTCTTTTTATCACATGTAAGCGCTATTAATTCGTCTTTATATTTGCGATTGTACACAATAAATTCATTTTTGTATACAAAAATTTAAAATTTGTATCAATTTTATCGATTATATAGGATAGACATTGTTTAACCTCCATCTTTTCGCTAAAGTAGACGTAGAGGTGAATGACATGCAGTACAGCAGCAATAACTCTCGAACGGCGCACCAGCAATCTTATGAAACACTGCGTGATATGATACTGAACGGAACCATCCCTCAAGGAACCAAGTTGGTCGAGGAAAAGCTTGCCACGCAGCTCGGTGTAAGCCGCACGCCTATCCGTGAATCCATCCGCAAATTGGAGCAGGAAGGGCTTATCGTCAATAAACGTGTAGTCAAGCTATCTGAAACCGACCTGCGCAATACCTTTGAGCTACGGATGCTGCTTGAAGGACATGCGGCGCGCAGCGCGGCTGCCTACTTGTCCGAGACAGAGCTACTGGCTTTGGAGCAATGTGTGGACATCGGGCGTTCCGGCTCGCTGGATGAGGTGATGCAAGCGAACAAAGAGTTTCATGAGATCATTATGAAGGCCAGCAATAATTCGATGATGATTGATTTGTTTGATCGGATGCAATCCGTTATTTATTTATTCCGTCATACGGTCGTCTACTATCATCGTCCCTTTCTGATTGATGAGCACCAGCATATTTGTGAGGCTATCCGCGCACATGACGGCGATACAGCAGAACGGCTGATGAAGGAGCATCTCCAGGCTGATCTGGACTTTTGCCTGCATCTGATCAGATAGTCCTTCGCTTCTCCATTTGTATGCCATGCCAAAAAAACCGCCAAACACTCGGAATCCCTTGTGCTTAGCGGTTTTTTTAGGTTCATGTTTAACTCTCTTTCTCTTTACAAAATACCTCTTTGGCAACCTGAATAGCTGAGGCTGCCCGGGGCCATCCTACATAAAAGGCAAGCTGTGTAATGACCTCAACCAGTTCTTCCTCCGAAATCCCGTTCTCCTTGGCCAGTTTCAGGTGATAAGGGAGTTGATTTACATGCTCACCCGCTACCAATGCGGAGACGGTGATGAGACTCCGTTCTCTGAGAGATAGCTCACTTCTTCTCCATACATCTCCAAAAAGAACATCCTCCGTATAACCTACAAAAGCGGGAGCAAAATCACCGATGGTTTCTCGAACACTCGATTTGATCAATTTATGCTTCATACAATCATCTGGGCAAGTCCGTTGCCAAAGGACCAATCCTCTAATTCAGTCTCTACCAGTGTTACAAATACATCCTCCGGTCTAACCTTACATTCAATAGATAAGAGTTCCGCTAACTTTTGGTAGAAACTCTTTTTTTGTTCCGTAGTTCTACCCGTTCCCATTGTAATTTGAATATACAGCAGCTTATCTGTTCTGGGTACATTCAAATAATCGGGACTATAATAAAACTCGCTTTGCTTATGAGCATGAAAAACCTGAAAGTAATCTTTTTCCGGAACCTGAAAATGTTCGATCAAAGCGTTCATGATACAGCGGCTAATCCAAGGCAGCTCTTGCTCTGTGTATTGCTGCTTCATGTATCCAACTCGTACAAATGGCATGCTCATCTCTCCTATCCGTTGGGATAAGATAATTGTACTCCCCTTACTTTCATCTGTATAATTGAAAATAATCATAAATATATTCAATTTCACCGATGGAGATGAGCATGCGTGGATCTGAAAGAATTAACTACATTTCGTACCATAATCGAAGAAGGAACGTTTTCAAAAGCTGCTGCCAAATTAAACTACGCTCAGTCTACAGTCACGAGCCAAATCCAGAGGCTAGAGAAAGAGCTGGGATTTCAGCTTTTTAAAAGGGGTTGGGATGCGGAGTTAACGTCCCCAGGCAAACTATATGCCGAGGAGATAGACGGGCTTATTCAGCATTGGAATTTTGTAATGGACCAGGCGAAGTCTCTGAAAAAGGAGGAGATTGGCACGCTTCATATCGGTGTGATTGAAACGGTGGCGGCTACCGTACTGCCCTTGGTTCTGCAGCAGTTTCGAGAGCATAAACCGAAAATTACGTGCCATTTTACAGTTGGAAACACGGATGCACTCGCAAATGCTTTGGTGGACGGTAAGCTGGATTTTGCAATCTCCGGGGAACCTCACTCGATTCCTTCCTTACACTTTGAACCCATATATCACGAACACATCGCCTTTATTGTGTCCCGTAATCACCCTTTTGCGTTAAAAAGTGAGCTTCATCTCGAAGATCTGTACGAGTACCCGCTTATCGTCGGAGGTAAGAATTGCTTGTACCATATACGACTGGAAAAAGAACTTTCCCGCTTCCCGTCGATGCCGTTTTTTTATACTGTCAGTCAAATTTCGTCGATCCCCACATTTGTAAAAACGATCCCTTCAGTTGGAGTGGTTCTATCATCAATGCCTATGCAGGAGGAACTGGTCAGCGTCCCCCTCCAGTTAACAGACCCGAATATTCCTATTGGACTCCTACAAAACAACCATCACCAGCAGAATATGTTTTCGGCCCGAAAGCTGTTTATACAGCTGGTTAAGGAGCTTTGTAGGCTATAGCTCCAATGCAATAACTACTAATAAGCTATATAGGCAAAGCCGACACCTTTGCATAAAGAAAAAGCCGCCAAACACTCAGAAACCTGGTGTTTAGCGGCTTTACTATTTTGAAGGCCTAAGGAAATGTGACCCTCTTTTTATTTTTTCACTCCTGTGATACCCGTTATTTCGCTTCGAGCGGTTTTTTCCACAATCCCAGAATGAGCGCGGAAATCACGGAACCAATCGCCACTGCAAGCAAGAACAACAAAGCATGATTGGCAAGAGCTGCTACAAAAATTCCGCCATGTGGAGCTGGAAGATTGATTTGCCAGAACTGCGTCAGACCACCAGCAATCGCTGAACCTACAATACAAGAGGTCAGGACACGCAGAGGATCAGCAGCTGCGAATGGAATGGCTCCTTCCGTAATGAAGGACAATCCAAGTACATAGTTCGTCAAGCCAGACTTGCGCTCTTGCTCAGTAAACTTATTTTTGAAGAACGTCGAAGCTAATGCGATCGCCAACGGAGGTACCATACCACCCGCCATAACAGCCGCCATCATAGCTCCGTTCGTGTTACCACTGGAAGTAAAGACACCGATCGAAAATGCGTAAGCTGCTTTGTTAAAAGGTCCACCCATGTCGATCGACATCATTCCGCCCAGAATCAGACCCAAAATAACTGCATTACCTGTTCCCAAATTGTTCAGAACATTGACAAGCCACGTATTAATACCACCGAAAATCGGATCGAACAGGTAGAACATAATCGCGCCTGAAATTAGGAGTCCAAATACAGGGTATAACAAGATTGGTTTTAAACCATCCAGCGCTTTCGGCAGACCTGCAAAAGCTTTACGCAGGAAGATCACCACATAACCAGCCATGAAACCAGCTGCCAGACCGCCAAGGAAACCTGCATTAGAGTTTACAGCCATCAGACCCCCAACCATACCTGGCATCAGTGCCGGGCGGTCTCCAATGCTCATCGCGATAAATCCGGCCAGTATCGGAATCAGGAAGTGGAACGCACCTGTTCCACCGCCAATCGTCTGCAACAGTTGGAACAATACATTGTCTTCTCCTGCCACTTGTTCAATCAAGAAGGAAATTGCTAACAAAATCCCCCCGCCTACAACGAATGGCAGCATATGAGAAATACCGTTCATTAAATCCTTGTAGATTTTGCTGCCCACGCTGCTCTTCTCCGCTTTCGACTCATCAGCGCTGCCTTTACCTTCACTACGATAAATTGGGGCATCGCCGTTCAGCGCTTTGCGGATCAGTTCCTCAGATTTACGGATACCGTCGCTTACTGGTCTTTGCAATACAGGTTTACCGTCAAATCTGGCCATTTCAACCTTCTTGTCAGCTGCGACGATTACACCTTTGGCACGGCGAATTTCATCCGCTGTCAGTACGTTTTGTGCGCCTTCCGAGCCGTTCGTCTCTACACGGATATTTACACCCATTTCTTTCGCTTTCTTAATGAGAGCATCTTCTGCCATAAACGTGTGTGCAATGCCTGTAGGACAAGCGGTCACTGCAACCACAAACTCGTCAGAACTCGGATTGCCAACGATAACGTCTGGTGTTTGCTGCGCTTTGGCAGCCTCTTTCTTAGCCTCTTTTGCTTTCTTGGCAGCTTCTTCTTCCGCCTGCTTGGTATCAAACAGCATAGCTACTTCATCCGGTGTTTGCGTTTTCATAAGGCTCCCGATAAAATCGGTATCAATCAACAGTCGGGAAAGGGCAGCCAATGTGCGAAGATGCGTATTTGCTGCTCCCTCCGGAGCCGCAATCATAAAGAACACTTTTGCCGGCTCACCATCCAACGATTCGAATTCTACGCCTTTACTGCTTTTGGCGAAAACGACAGTCGCTTCATTCACGGCTTTGGTCTTGGCATGCGGCATCGCAATGCCGCCGCCGATTCCAGTGCTGGACTCTGCTTCACGTTTGTAAATCATTTCTTTAAACAAGGCACGGTCATTAATACGTCCACTTGCTTCGAGACGAGCGATGAGCTCCTCAATCGCCTCGTCTTTTGTCGTCGCCTGCAGGTCCATAATCATCGTTTCTTTAATCATCAGGTCTGTTATTCTCATTTTTCACACTCTCCTAAGTTCGATCAGCGTGTCGAGACACGCATAATAAGCTCATGATGCAGCTGGATTACCGTTTTGAAATCGTGACTTGCGGCCGTAATTGTTCAATCTTCTCTCTAGTAGCCAGATCATCGGAGAACGCAGTTGCGCTTCCGGATGCCACTCCTGCACGGAATGCTTCGATCGGATCGCCATGAAGAGCCAGCGTACCCACGAATCCAGCAATCATTGAATCACCTGCGCCTACAGAATTTTTCACCGTTCCTGCTGGTACATTTGCGTGATACACTTCATCTGCCGTAATGAACAAAGCCCCTTCTCCTGCCATGGAAATCAGTACATTTTTTGCACCTGCTTCCAGCAGCTTACGACCGTAAGTGACGATCTCCTCCTTTGAATGAATAGTTACGCCAAACAACTCAGCCAGCTCATGGTGATTCGGCTTGATGAGCAGCGGTTTATGAACCAGTGCCTTCATTAGCGCCTCACCTGTGGTGTCGATGACGAATTCAGCTCCAGTTTGCTGGCATACGCTAATCAGCCGATCATAGAAGTCTCCTCCAAGTGACGGCGGGATACTTCCCGACAAGACGACAATGTCATTTTTCTGGAGTCCCGCCAGCTTTTGCACCAACGCATCGGCCTCTTGCTCACGAATCGCAGGTCCCAAACCGTTAATTTCCGTTTCATCGCCATGCTTGAGCTTAATGTTAATCCGTGTGTCATCTTCGATAATTACAAAATCAGTTTTAATGGATTCTTCCCGCAATGTATCGTCGATAAACCTGCCTGTGAAGCCTCCGAGAAAACCAATCGCCGTGCTATCTGCTCCCAACTGGTTCAGTACACGTGATACATTAATTCCCTTACCACCTGGCAGTTTTAAATCACGTTTCATCCGGTTCAAATCACCAAGCTTCAAATCATCAACTTCCACGATATAATCAATGGAAGGGTTCAGCGTTACTGTATATATCATTGTTATCCCTCGATTATCTTAGTTTTCTGAGCGATGGATCGGCGTGACCGTTCTGGCATCGATTCGGTAATAAGTATAGCTTCCTTGAGCTCGAACAGTTTGGCGAAGGTCACTTCTCCAATTTTGCTGGAATCGGCTAACACATACGTTTTGCCAGACAACTGGTGGGCACGCCGCTTGATCAGCGCCTCTTCGGGATCAGGAGTTGTATACCCCATTTCCATATCCACCCCGTTCGTTCCTAGAAAGCACTTGTCGAATCGAAAATTGTCCAAATTTTGTAGGGCAATACTCCCGATTACGGCTTTGGTATGAATTTTCATCATCCCTCCCAGTAGATAGCTTCTGATTCTTTTGCTTACCAGTGCTTCTACGTGGGATAGTCCATTCGTCACGACCGTCACGTCTTTAGCTTCAATGTAAGGAATCATCGCCATCGTTGTTGTTCCCGCATCCAGATAAATACATTCGCCATCCAAAATTTCTTTGGCTGCTATACGGGCCACTGCATTTTTTTCTTGAACGTTTTTGAATGTTTTTTCTTCCATGCCAGGTTCCTGACTTTTCTGATTCAGCAAGGTTGCCCCGCCATGAATCCGCTTGAGCAACTGACGGCCCTCAAGATCTATCAAATCACGCCGAATCGTTGACTCAGAAGCTCCCAACAGATCAGCCAATTCTTGCAACTTTACAACACCACATTCTTGTAAGCGCTGTATTATTAACTTGTATCTTTCTTCCGTCAGCATCATCATTCCCCCAACTGTTCATATCGTACCACAAACTTGACAAAAAACAATCATTTTTCTTCAAAAAGATTCAAAAAAATTCATTTCTAATTCATTTTTTTACAAAATGGTGAATTCCCGCTCCAATCATCATGATTGCGTTTACATTTTAAAGAAAATCCATCTACTTTTATGTAAATTCATTCTTCTTACATAGGAATTCAGCAGTAAACGTTCAAAAACGTTCTAAAGCTTCCATCAGTACTATTTTACCATTATGCGCACAATTCGTCCCCACCTTCTCTACTACTCAGAAAAAGGCTAAACACGAAGATTGCTCCCCTTTGTGTTTAGCCAATCGAGATGCTCAGCGTTCAGCCCTTAACGATTCCAATGATGAAACCGTCATACCCCTTGCTCCCCACGGTTTGGACAGCTGTAGCTGTAATTCTTGATTCCTCAGCTAGCATCTCATAAAACTTTCTTACTCCCTGCACACGAGGGTCTGTGCTATAAGCTTGAACCACTTCTCCTTCACGGATAACATTATCACCGATAATAACGGTGCCAGGATGTGAGAAGCGAAGTGCCCAATCCAGATAAAATGGATTATTGGGTTTATCCGCATCGATAAAAATAAGATCAAAGGGGTCAACTCTCTCCTCTTTCATCTGTGCTAACTGCTCTAAAGCGTCTCCCTCCCGAAGTTCCACTATTCCATCCAACTGAGCCAACGATATATTCGACCGGGCAATTTTAGCATGGATCGGATTGGCTTCCAGCGTAACTATTTCTCCATCCTCCGGCAACGCCCTTCCCAACCAGATTGTACTGTAGCCTCCCAAAGTACCGATCTCCAGCACACGTCGCGCTCCCTGCATTTGAGCAAGGATATTTAATAGCTTTCCCTGATTAGGGGATACATCATGCGGAGGTAGTCCCGCCTTTTGATTAGCGACCAATACTTGTTCCAAGACAGCATCATGCGGAATGAGGCACTCCGAGATATACTGGTCTACTTGATCCCACGTGTTCGTTTGATTCATTCGCTCCACTCTCCTTTGGATTAACTTACAATTTGATTGTAAATGAATTATTATTATAAAAATAATATATGTTTTTGCTCTATTCATAATCTACATATATGAATCTGTCGGAAAGGGAGAATGGTCTTGAACCTGCATGCATTACGCTTATTTCACGTGGTCGCCTCTACAGGGAGTGTGACACGTGCCTCTGAACTTTTAAATATTAGCCAACCTGCGATTACCGCCCAGATTAAAAAATTTGAAAAAGAAATATCTCTCACACTGCTCATGCCGCTAGGAAGAGGGATTGCCTTAACGGATGCTGGTGAGAAACTTGCTGTACTCGCCAGACGGCTCTTTGCTGTCGAACAGCAAATCGAACAATTTTCACAAGATTATCGTGATGGAGCCCATGGCCATATCCGGCTAGCGGCTACTTATTTACCGGCTCATTTTCTCATTCCGGCCTGGATTGCAAAATTCAAACAACAATATGAACATGTTGAAATGACGATTAACACTACAAATTCCAACGATGCTTTGCAGCAGCTATTAAATATAGAAGTGGATTTGGCTATCTACGGAGGACTGCCTGAGCAGTATCCCGATACGATTCAGACTGAAGAATTATTTCGTGATGAATTGTGGTTCGTGGTAGCTCCAGATCATCGGTATGCAAATCAGCAGGTTTCTTTATTGGAAATGATGCATGAACCCTTTGTTATGCGTGAAAAGGGGAGCTCGACACGGGAGAGATTATTTTCCTTATGTCGAACCTATAATGCCCCCACCCCCCAGGTCACCCTAAACTTCACAGGGCTGCATGAGGCGATTACCGCGGTTATTGCCGGATATGGTGCCAACTTTGTGTCCTCACTGGTCGTGCGTGAATATGTAGAACGCGGCGAGCTGTGCCGGGTATATGTAGAAGACATCCAGCTTCTCAATTCAATCGCCATCTGTACCCGCAAGAACGAACCCCTATCTACCGCTACCCTAAATCTCATTCAGCTCATACGTAACCATTCCTGATGGGCATTAGGCATCTGTGTACACTAGCGCTGTATTTTAAAATAACAAGAGCCATGACTGCGTGCATACCGCATCATGGCTCACCTCGTTATGATAAATATTCACCCTCAATAATCTTCTCCAGATAATCTTCCGGCTGTGCAAGAAACTCGGCAAAGCTGCACACATCCGCATATTCCTGATGCTCCTCGTCATAATAACCCAGGCACTTCTGCCTCGGATTCCACACCAATATAATATCCGAGTAATTATCTACTTTTAG
>NZ_WUDQ01000680.1:0-1765 GCF_009827695.1 Paenibacillus sp. OT2-17
CGTTTGCCATATCGTTGTATGTAGGTACTCCGCTACGTGAGGAAACCGTAACCCGAGTGGGGCTGGTACCTTTCGTTCTGCGACGGGGTACAGAATCGTATCCGCAGACTACACAATTCAGAGAACAGTTAGAACAATTGTATGGCGCGGGTTTCGGATTCGATGTATACAAACGTGGAGATTATCAGATCGTGCAATTTCGCATGGATACGATTAATGACAGCTTTGTAAACAGTCCGGATAGTTTGCTGGATCGTTCGTTTGCTTTTCTCGGAGAAGTGCTGACGAAGCCTGCATTGGAAAATGGTGCATTTCAAACGGGATACGTCCAGCAGGAACGAGAAAATGTGCGTAAAAAGCTGGAATCTATAGTTAACGATAAAATACGTTATGCTGGTGAGCGCTGTATGGAGGAAATGTGCAAAGATGAGCCTTATCGTCTGCACCCTCTTGGTCAACGATCCGATCTGGACAGCATAGATACACAGAGCTTGTATCAGGCTTATGGAGAATGGCTGAATCATGCCAGCATGGATTTATACGTTGTGGGAGATACGACGCTGGAAGAAGTTGAGAAGTTTGTTGATCGCTATTTTCAATTGAATCGTTCAGCGGAAGCAGGGTATGTTCCAGAACAGCCCAAGTCAGTAGAGCGTGAGGTTCAAACCGTTGTAGAGCGTCTTGATGTGAACCAGGGCAAGCTCAACATGGGGTTGCGCACCCCTATTACGTATGGAGACGATCGCTATGCTTCCGCTCTGATGTATAATGGCATTTTGGGCGGGTATCCGCATTCAAAGCTGTTCGTTAATGTAAGGGAAAAGGAAAGTTTGGCGTATTACGCTTCATCGCGGTATGACGGGCATAAAGGGATTGGTACGATTCAATCTGGTATCGAAATTCCTAATTATGAAAAAGCGGTTACTATTATCCGCAAGCAACTGGAAGATACGCAAAATGGAGCGATTACCGAGCTGGAAATGACCCAAACGCAGGCGATGATTCGCAACTTGCTGAAGGAGATGCAGGATTCCGCTTTTGAAATGATCGCCTATGATTTTAACAGACAGCTTTCCGGTAAGGAGCGGACGGTAGATGAGCTGCTGAGTCAGGTGGAGGCAGTTAAGGTGCAGGATGTTCAGGATGCCGCCCGGACGTTCCGACTGGACACTATTTATTTCTTGAGAGACCAGAAGGGGGAATAGCGGTGGAGCATATACCTTATGAGCATTTGCAGGAAACGCTGTACTATGAAGTAATGGATAACGGTTTACACGTTTATGTGTTGCCCAAACCGGGTTTTCAGAAAACGTACGCTACATTTGCGACTAAATACGGCTCGGTTGATAATCATTTCCGCGTAGAAGGTCAACAGCCCGTAAAGGTGCCGGATGGCATAGCCCATTTTTTGGAGCATAAAATGTTTGAAGAGCCTGAAGGCGATATTTTTGCTACCTTTTCCTCTAATGGGGCATCGGCGAACGCATTTACGAGCTTTGATCAAACAGTATATCTGTTTTCGGCAACCGAGCGTATTCAAGAAAATTTGACCACGCTGGTCAATTTTGTGCAGCATCCTTACTTTACAGATGAAAATGTAGAGAAGGAAAAAGGCATTATCGGCCAGGAAATCAATATGTATGAAGATAATCCCGATTGGCGGAGTTACTTTGGTCTGATCGAGGCGTTGTACAAGGTCCATCCGGTGCATATTGATATCGCAGGTACTGTTCAATCCATCAGTACGATTACAAAGGAAACGCTG
>NZ_WUDQ01000681.1:0-1764 GCF_009827695.1 Paenibacillus sp. OT2-17
AGCTGATCTAAGGCTTTCTCAAAACGTTCTATATCAATACTGCCTTCTAACAACATAAACTCTGGCATATTGTATGCCACCCTTGCTCCTTCAAGCTGATTTAATATATACAGCCTTCTTTGGGAAGACGACATAGGATAGTATTCCATTTCTCCAGTGGGCTGGATAGATTGATAAATACTCTCTTGGGCTTCCTGGATGTACTTGGCAATTTCTGCAATTGTCGGCAGCTTGAATATCTCCTTAAGAGATATATTTACATTGAACTCTTTGTGAATTTTGGCTGCAAAGTTTATTGCTTTTAATGAGTGCCCCCCAAGCACAAAGAAATTATCATTTCTCCCTATTTTCTCAACCCCCAGGATATCCTGCCACAATTGTACAAGCTTCTCTTCCACTTCACCTGAAGGTGCTTCATACTCTACTCCAGTATTTAAATGAGCAGCAGGGTGGGGCAAGTTCTTCCGGTCTATCTTACCATTGGCTGTCAAAGGCATTTCATCCAGCTGCATGAAGTATGCCGGGATCATATACTCGGGCAATTCTTTTGAAAGGCATTCCCTTAGTTCAGTTATTGTCAGTTCATTTTCCCCAACGAAATATGCACACAGATCCTTGTTCTTCTGTTGGTCTTCCTTTACAATAACCACAGCTTCTTTTATTGAAGCATGTCTTAATAGCTGAGCCTCTATTTCTCCAAGTTCTATTCTAAATCCCCTTATCTTTACCTGGTGGTCCATCCTGCCTAAAAATTCTATATTCCCGTCAGGCAGCCATCTTGCCAAGTCCCCAGTACGATACATTCTTTCTCCCTTTATAAACGGGTTAGATACAAATCTTTCTGCAGTAAGCCCCGTCTTGTTTAAATAGCCTTTGGCAAGACCATCCCCAGATATATATAATTCCCCAGCGATACCTATAGGATTTACTTCTAATTTCTTACCAAGTATGCATGCTCTGGTGTTTGGCAAAGGACGGCCTATGGGGATATTATCCAATCTACTAAGCCCCGCCGCAGTAATCAAATATTCCGTAGAATCCACACAGCATTCGGTAGGACCATAAACATTTGTGATGCAAGGTTGCACATCCTCAAATCTGCTTAGGAAGTCTTTTACTGCATCAAATGGAAGAACATCTCCGCCTATAATAAAATGTCTCACTTTTAGGTTATTATCTATAGGAGGAGAATTTAACATCATATTTACGTGTATGGGCGTTCCATCCGAAATATCAATCCTATTTTCACTATAGAAGTCCAGCAGCTTTTTACCGTCTTTCCTTGCTTCCTCCGGTACAATGTACAATGCATGCCCCATTAGCAGTGCTGCGAAAATCTGCTGCACCGAAGCATCAAAAACATAAGGGGCAATGAGGCAAACATTCAACGGTGATTCATATTTGCTATATATTCTCTGGAACAGACCCTCTACCAGGTTTAATACACTCTTATTATCAATGCAAACACCTTTAGGGTTTCCCGTTGAGCCAGAGGTATAGATGATGTACGCTGTATCACCAGGCTTATTTATACATTTTATATTCACATCGTTTATAAAATTATAATCATAATCAGATAAATCAATAATCTCACCATCGAAATCATCACGATCCATAAGATGATTTTGGGTGAGTAAAATTTTGGCCTTGCTGTCCTCCATCATATACCTTTTTCTTTCCAATGGATAATTAGGATCTACAGGAAGGTACGCCCCCCCAGCCTTGATTACTGACATTATACCTATAACCATTTCAGGCGAGCGG
>NZ_WUDQ01000682.1:0-1762 GCF_009827695.1 Paenibacillus sp. OT2-17
TGATCGAAAATGGTGTTCAGGGTGTGGAGTTCATTACAGTCAATACAGATGCCCAGGCACTTCATTTAGCGAAGTCTGAGCATAAGCTTCAAATTGGGGATAAGCTGACCCGCGGTCTGGGTGCCGGCGCTAACCCGGATGTGGGTAAAAAAGCGGCTGAAGAGTCGCGTGAGCTCATTATGAATACGCTCAAAGGTGCGGATATGGTATTCGTAACGGCGGGAATGGGTGGCGGTACTGGAACCGGAGCGGCTCCTGTCATTGCTGAAATTGCCAAGGAATGTGGCGCGCTGACTGTAGGCGTGGTAACCCGACCATTCACGTTCGAAGGGCGTAAGCGCTCCAATCAAGCTGAACTTGGTATTGAGGGATTAAAAGAAAAAGTAGACACTTTGATAGTAATCCCGAATGACCGTTTGCTTGAAATTGTGGACAAGAAAACCCCAATGTTGGAAGCATTCCGTGAAGCAGACAATGTTCTGCGTCAGGCAGTACAAGGTATTTCAGATTTGATCGCTGTACCGGGTCTAATCAACCTCGACTTTGCTGACGTTAAGACGATCATGACGGAGCGTGGCTCCGCTTTGATGGGGATTGGTGAAGCAACTGGTGAAAATCGTGCGGCTGAAGCAGCACGCAAGGCTATCATGAGCCCGTTGTTGGAGACATCCATTGAAGGTGCTCGTGGTGTGATTATGAACATCACTGGTGGCAACAACCTGTCTCTGTATGAGGTTAATGAGGCAGCTGAAATTGTAACATCGGCTTCCGATCCGGAAGTAAACATGATTTTCGGTGCTATCATTGACGAAGAGTTGAAAGAAGAGATCAAGGTTACCGTCATTGCCACTGGCTTTGAAGGCAAGCCAAGTCAACCGGCACCGGGACGTAAACCGGCAGCCAACCCGGCTACTTCCGAATCGGCGGAAAAAGGCTCTCCTAACTTGCGTCCATTTGGTAACACTCAAAGCAGTGACCAAATAGACATTCCTACATTCTTACGTAACCGTTCGCGCAATAATAATAACGATAACTAGTTTTAATTCAGACTGCCCGCATTCTCCTTGGAGATGCGGGCTTCTTTCTGTTTTCCGCATCCTGCAGTTCAGACGCTTCTCCTCTTTCCGACAAAATTAGTCGGTCACCGTCCCCACCGTTAGACAGACTTTGAACAGCATGACTACTATACTTAAGCCTATCCTGCAAACGCTGGGCGGGTGAAGCCTTGGTTGTTTATATCGACTTGATTTTTTTGGCCAATTTGTTCATTGATGCTGTTCTGCTGATGGTCACCGCCTGGATGAGAAAAATTCGTCCAGTGTGGTGGAGGTTGATGGCATCAGCTGGAATCGGCGCAATGTACGTGGTCATGATGTTTGTGCCGGAACTGTCCTTTTTATTTACGTTCCTGATCAAACTGGCATTATCGGTCATAATGCTGCTGGTGGCTTTTGGATTTGGCAGCATGCAAAAGTATCTTCGTACAATGGGTGCTTTTTACATGATCAATTTTGTAGCTGCAGGTGGCATTTTGGGGATGCATTATTTTCTCCAAAATACGGGGGAATTGTTTAATGGTATCTGGTACACCGCTTCGGGAGGAATGTCTTTTGAACTGAAAATCGCATTCTGGTTTATTTTATGCGCATTTGGCGGAGTGATGCTTTTCTTTCGTATTGTGCAGTCCTCAAAGCAGCGCACAGAAAGGATGAGTGGGTTTCTGGGACAAGTGCAGGTGTGGATTGGGCAGGATCATATTGAG
>NZ_WUDQ01000683.1:0-1757 GCF_009827695.1 Paenibacillus sp. OT2-17
AACCTACCTCTGAGGGACCTGTTAACGGTATCTCGACATGCGTAAAAGGGAAATTTGGCTGGGATTTTGTGAACAGCGATCAGCGTTTGACCTCCCCTTTAATTCGTCAAGGTGACGAATTTGTGGAAGCTACCTGGGAAGAAGCCTTGAGCCTGATGGCCAGCAAAATGGGAACTATTCAAGAAACTTACGGCGGTGAGGCACTCGGCTTTATTTCTTCGTCCAAATTTACCAATGAAGAAAACTATTTGATGCAAAAGTTGGCTCGTCAGGTCTTCCAAACGAATAACGTCGATAATTGCTCACGGTATTGCCAATCTCCTGCGTCATGGGGGCTGCAATACACCGGAGGCATCGGTGGGGACAGCGGTACGATTAAAGACATTGCCAAAGCAGGTTTGGTCATGCTGGTCGGTTGCGCGCCGGGAGAAGGACATCCAGTGCTGGCTACTCGTATCAAACGTGCGCATAAGCTGCACGGTCAAAAGTTGATCTCGGTCGACCTGCGCAAGCATGAAATGGCAGAACGCGCAGATCTGTTCATTCGTCCGAAGCAAGGTACTGATTATGTATGGTTATCCGCTGTAGCCAAATACATCATTGAGCAAAACTGGCATGATGCAAAATTCATTGAAGAGCATGTAAACTTCTATCCTGAATATTTGAAGTTGCTAGATCGTTTCACCCTGGAATTTGCCGAACAGGAAACTGGTATTTCCAAAGAGACACTGATTCAGGTAGCGACTATGATTCACGAAGCCGACGGCACTGCCATTTGCTGGGGCATGGGTGTGACGCAAAACATCGCAGGCTCTTACACTTCGATTGCAATTGCCAACCTACTGCTGGTGACTGGAAACTTTATGCGTCCGGGTGCAGGCGCATATCCGCTTCGCGGACATAACAATGTTCAGGGTGCTGCCGATATGGGTACAATGCCGGATATTTTCCCGGGCTATCAGCCCGTGACGAACGATGTCGTTCGTGCCAAGTTCGAAGCGGCCTACGGCGTACAAATTCCAGGTCAACGCGGACTGGACAACATTCAGATGCTGGAAGCTATTGAAACAGGTAAGCTCAAAGCGATGTATATCGCTGGAGAAGAGATGGCATGGGTGGATGCCGACTCCAACCATACCCAAGAAATGCTGGCGAATTTGGATTTCCTTGTCGTTCAGGATGTATTTCTGAGCAAAACAGCTGAATTCGCCGATGTCATTTTGCCAGCCGTACCTTCACTCGAAAAAGACGGAACCTTTACGAACACCGAACGTCGTGTCCAGCGTTTATATGAAGCACTCCGCCCTATGGGAGACAGTAAGCCGGATTGGTGGATTTTCAGCCAATTTGCCAAGCACATGGGATTTGATTGGGATTACAGCCATCCAAGTGAAATTTCCGAGGAAATGGCGTCGCTCACTCCATTTTTCTCCCAATGTAATTATGACGTATTGGAAGGCTGGAACAGCTTCCACTGGGGATCGCCGGATGGTAGCAATACACCGCTGCTGCACAGCAACGGCTTTAACTTTCCGGATAAAAAAGCGCGATTGGGACTTTTCGAATATGTACCACCGAAAGAGTACCCCGTTGAATTCGATTTGACCTTAAATAATGGTCGACTGCTCGAACAGTTTCATGAAGGAAATATGACGACCAAATCAGCGGGTATTCAGCTCAAACTTCCAAAAGTATTTGTGGAAGTGTCACCTGAATTGGCTGAGGAGCGCGGAATCACTAATGGATCGCTGGTTCGA
>NZ_WUDQ01000684.1:0-1754 GCF_009827695.1 Paenibacillus sp. OT2-17
GGAGCCCCCACGAGCCGTGCAAGTCTACGTGCAATTTCAGTTTTACCCACACCTGTCGGTCCGATCATCAAAATATTTTTAGGCACAATTTCATCCCGGATATCATCCGGCAGCTTACTACGCCGATAACGGTTACGCAAGGCAACAGCAACAGATTTTTTAGCTTCCTTTTGTCCGACAATATACTTATCCAGCTCGGATACCACTTGTCTGGGCGTCAACGATTGATTATTCATTTTGCACTCCTCCACCCTTGAATACTCAGAGCCGATTTACAGTTCTTCCACGATAATCTGATTGTTCGTATACACACATATTTCCGAAGCAACCTCTAGCGCTTCCCGTGCCATGTCCTTTGCTTCCATGCCAGAGCCATGGCGTTTGAAAGCACGGGCAGCCGCCAATGCAAAATTACCACCTGAGCCAATCGCAAGCACATCATCATCCGGCTCGATAATTTCGCCGCCTCCAGAAATGAGCAGCATTCCGGATGAGTCCATCACAATCATGAGCGCTTCCAGCTTGCGCAGAATACGATCCTGATGCCAGTCCTTGGCCAGTTCCACGGCTGCTCTTTGAAGATTTCCGTGGTGTTCCTCTAGCTTATTTTCGAACTTTTCAAATAACGTGATAGCATCTGCCACCGAACCCGCAAATCCAGCAACGACCTGACCACGATACAATCTGCGCACTTTTTTTGCCGTCTGCTTCATTACAACACTGTTGCCGAACGTTACCTGTCCATCACCCGCAATAGCTCCTTTGCCATTGTGGCGTACAGCGCAGATGGTGGTAGCATGAAAGGACATATCCATAACGCGCTCCTCCTTTTCCTTCATCCCTATGCCTGTACTTCAGCTGACATAACTCCCGTTTCGTTGATATAACCATGCAAACTTTCCAGCGCGCGATTAGCGAGAGCTTCATTTTTTTCCTTTTTGTTACGAATCCGTTCCTCCAACTTTGGAAGCAAACCAAAATTTGCATTCATCGGTTGAAAATGCTTAAAATCAGCGGTCGTAATATACCGCGCCATGCTGCCTAATGTCGTTTCTGCAGGAAATACAAACATTTCCTGTCCACGCGCTGCTCGTGCCGCATTCATCCCGGCCAGCAGACCAGAAGCCGCCGACTCCACATATCCCTCTACACCGGTCATTTGTCCGGCGAAGAATAGATTACTTCTTCCCTTGAACTGATAGGTTGGATGAAGTTGCTGCGGAGAATTAATAAAGGTATTACGATGCATCACACCGTAACGTACAAACTCTGCCTCTTCAAGACCCGGAATCATTGAAAATACACGCTTTTGCTCCCCCCATTTGAGGTGAGTCTGGAAACCAACCAGATTATACAGCGTTCCTGCGGCGTTATCCTGCCGAAGCTGAACAACTGCGTGGGGCAGTTCACCTGTATGTGGATTTACGAGACCCACAGGTTTCATTGGTCCGAATAATGCCGTTTGTTTCCCACGTTGCATCATCACTTCGATGGGCATACAGCCTTCGAAATAAATTTCTTTTTCGAATTCCTTGACTTGCGCTACCTCAGCCGTAATCAGAGCCTCATAAAAAGCATCAAATTCCGCTTCGTTCATCGGACAATTCAAGTACGCTGCTTCTCCCTTATCATAACGGGAAGCCAGATAAACCTTGCTCATGTCGATAGAGTCCTTTTCTACAATCGGGGCTGCCGCATCGTAAAAATAAAAATACTCCTCTCCCATCAGCGATTTAATCTGTTCCGACAAAGCG
>NZ_WUDQ01000685.1:0-1750 GCF_009827695.1 Paenibacillus sp. OT2-17
CCGCCGTTAGTCCGTTTGTGCAGTTCTTCCACCACATCATAAGTCTTAGGATCAAGCACAATAGCACCCAGCTCTTCAGCTTTAGCTTTGCGTTCCTCGGAAAGCTCTACTGCATAAATCTCAGATGCACCCGAAGCTTTCAACGCTTCAATAACCAGCAATCCGATAGGACCAGCGCCAAATACTACAGCTTTGTCGCCGACTTTCAGTTGGCTTTGGCGAACAGCATACAAAGCAACGGCCGAAGGCTCTACCAATGCGCCTTGCTCGAAAGATACGCTTTCTGGAATTTTGTGAACCATGTGCTCGTCAGCTGCGACATATTCAGAAAATCCACCGCCGCCGCCTGCCAGACCGAGGAAGCCCATTTTATCGCAAAGATTATATTTGCCTTGTTTACATGCATCACATTCTCCACATGCAAAAACCGGTTCTACAACTACACGGTCGCCAACCTGAATCTTGGTTACACCTTCACCGATTTCGACGACTTGTCCAGAGAATTCATGTCCCATTACGATCGGCGCTTTTTCGCCAGTCAATGGATGCTGAGCATCTTGGGGAATGAAGATCGGTCCTGCTACATATTCGTGAAGATCACTTCCGCAAATGCCACACCATTCTACTTTGATTTTTACTTTTCCTGCCAGAGCAGCGGGCTGCTCAATGTTTTCCAATCGTAAGTCTTTTACTCCATGCCATCTTAATGCTTGCATGTCTGTCATCTCCTTGACGAATATATGAATCATTGCCTCTATAAAAGTGAATGAATTAGGAAACGTTTCCGAAAAATAATATGTCACAATTTTTACACATTGTCAAACCAATTTAATGCAAAAAGCACTTGATTTTTTTGTGAATATAATCACTTGTGACTACAGTGCTATATTTGGCTCGTTACTTTTATACAAAGGAATTTTGTGAATTTTTCAGGTGAAGCAAAGACAAGAAGAAAACGACTTCAATTTTTAGACACTCATTCTGTGGTATAATATCAACATTAAGACTTTATTTTAGAAAGTCAGAAAACGATTCCGTTCTTGAAAGGATTTTGGGCGTGACAGATCAAAAGAAAGTAACCATAGAGGATGTAGCCAAGCGGGCAGGAGTCGGTATAGCGACTGTCTCCAGAGCTATTAATGATAGTGAGGGCATCAGCCCGAGAACGAAAGCCTTAATTTTGCAAGTGATTGAAGAGATGGGGTTTACGCCCAACACCTCGGCTCAGAGCTTGAAAGTTCGTCAGACACGACAAATCGCACTGGCCGTGCCAGACATTCGTAACGCGATTATTCCAGAGATCGCTTGGTCCGTAGAGCAGGCCGCCAAGCAGCATGGTTACCGGGTCGTGCAAATCAATACCGCCGGGAATGCCAGAATGGAGCTAGAAACAGTTCGTGAGGTCAAGAAGCTGCATGTCGACGGGCTCATCATTATGCCGCTGGCGTATCCCAAAATGTTGGTAGATCTGATTAACAAAGCCAGCGTTCCCGTGTCCATTATTAACTATGGCAAGAAGCTGGGCGAAGATGTCAAAGCGGATATCGTCAGTCTGGCCCGGCAAGAGGGAAGACTCGTGATGGAGCATTTGCTTAAAATCGGCAGAACAAGAATTGCCTATGCAGGTGCTGCGAAGGACAAAATCGAGGAAAGATACTTCGCTTATGAGCAGTCTCTCCAGCATGTGGACCCTTCACTCGTTTATTTTGGCGATGATTTCTCCTTTGAGACAGGGCTGCGCGCAGCCGAT
>NZ_WUDQ01000686.1:0-1744 GCF_009827695.1 Paenibacillus sp. OT2-17
TAGTTTCGCCGGACTCCTGGCCGATGAGAACAACCTCTTCGCCGGTTTGGATTTCTTCCGCATCTTCTGCGAAAGATTGTAAGGATACCATACACTGGTCCATGCAAATCGTACCGAGTACCGGGACGCGGCGACCGCGTATCAACACTTCGATCTTCCCACTCAGCATGCGGGAGTATCCATCCGCATAGCCGATTGGCAGTGTACCGATCCGTTCTTCACTGGAGGTTACATACCGGGTGCCATAACTAACTCCCCAGCCGGGAGGAAGCGTTTTGGTGTAAACCACCGCCGTCTTCAATGACAATACAGGCAGCAGCTCAATGGCTTGCCGATTAACCTCATCAGACGGATACAGACCGTATATACTGATACCAATCCGCACCATATTGGGGGAAAGAGAAGGGGTATCAATGGTGGCGGCGCTATTGCCCGTATGTATAATGGGAATGGTAATACCTTGTTCCCTTAGCGCTTCCGCCACGCCCCGAAACCGATCATATTGTAGCAGTGTATAGCTTTTGTCTTCTTCATCCGCGCGGGCAAAATGGGTGTACATGCCTTCCAGCAGCACCTGCTCTAATTCGTGAGCCTGCCGGACAAAAGCCATAGCCTCTTCTCCAGGCAGCAAACCCAGTCTTCCCATGCCACTGTCTATTTTGATGTGCACCTTCAGCTTGCGTTCGTTTCCTTGGCGGTCCAGTCTGCGGATACCCTCCAGCACTTCTTCACTGAACACAGTCAATGAGATATCATGCTCCCAAGCCGTTTGTACAGCTTCCGGTGAGGTGTAACCAAGTACTAGAATTGGTAGCTGAACCCCCGCATGACGAAGCTCCAACGCTTCATCCAGAAAAGCGACGCTCAAATAATCCGCACCAAGGCGTTCCAATTCCTTTGAAATTTCCACGGCACCGTGTCCGTAGGCATTAGCCTTGACACAGACCAGTATCAGCTTATCCGCTGGCAATGCCTTGCGAAAAGCTTCATAGTTGGCGCCAAGGTGATCCAGGTTGATTTCGGCCCGGGTCGATCTGTATTGTGCTTGCAAATCCAGTCACCTTCTTCAATTGTTAGCCTGTAACATAACCTTTTACCATTCGGAGTGTGGCAAAGTTCTTGCTTCCAAAGGTTAATGGTAATGTTCAAAAACGTGGCTGTCAATGGCAGGAGACGTTTGCCTGCATCCTCTACAATGAACACGACATACAAGCGGTGCACATCCTAGACCCGAATGAACAAAAGACGGATACGGGCGGCAGCAGAGCATTTTTACACTCTAGACCGTCTGCATCCGTCTATAAAGTTTTATTTACCCGATTGATCCTGTATAGAAGCGGCAATTTGTATCATTTCGCTCACAGGCAGGTCAGCACTGGTGATTCTGAACTCGATTCCGTCATTCATCCAGGTCATCGTCTGCTGTTCGCCTCCGGTCAGAACGGCAAAGCTTCCTCCAATATCAACCAGTTCGCCTGCGGCTAGTGCGACTGCCCGATCTTTGGGACGCGCCTCTACAATGGTATAGTTATACGTTCCACTATACCGCAGCATCACCGCATGTGTACCATTATCCTCCAGCTCCGGCGTATCCTTGATCTGTACTCCGGCTGGCGTGTAGGACGGTTCGATTAAGCCGAACTCACCCATCACAGCTTCTGCCGCATCTGTTCCCGCTGAC
This sequence comes from Paenibacillus sp. OT2-17, assembly GCF_009827695.1. Lineage (NCBI taxonomy): Bacteria > Bacillati > Bacillota > Bacilli > Caryophanales > Paenibacillaceae > Paenibacillus > Paenibacillus sp. OT2-17. The sequence continues at coordinate 1,682 of NZ_WUDQ01000686.1, forward strand.
GTTCCGTTTGCGGCATCCGATGTGCCCGGGGTTTGTTGCTGCGCATCTGCGTTGGCTGCTGCG
>NZ_WUDQ01000687.1:0-1729 GCF_009827695.1 Paenibacillus sp. OT2-17
CGAGTACTGTATTTTTTAATTTTGTATTTTCATCTGCGGCTGAGAAACTAATCGATTTTTGTATTGAAGCAGAAAAAACGCCTCTGTATGACAAAGCAGTCCTGCTGCTGTTCGATCTGTTCGGATTACGGCGTGATGCTTATGATCGCTTTCACAATGAGGAAACGTATCTTACAGATATGAACCAGACCGTAGATTACAAAAGGGTCATTTTGGATTACGTGACGGGAACCCGCATACTGGATATTGGACCCGGCGGGGGCGTGCTGCTGGATCTGATCGAACAGGAAAGACCAGATGCGAAGCCATTAGGTCTTGATATTTCTGTGAATGTCATTGAGGCACTTAAACGTAAAAAGCAATTGGAGCGCCATCGTTGGGATGTCATCAAAGGAGATGCGCTTCGGTTGGAGGAATATGTGGAAACGGGGAGCATGGACACGGTCATCTTCTCTTCGATTCTTCACGAGCTCTATTCCTACATCGAACGAGATGGAATTCGGTTCAATCCACAAACGGTGGAGGCTGCTTTGCAGAGTGCCTATCGTGTGCTTGCACCCGGCGGGCGTATCATCATTCGTGACGGTATTATGACCGAACCAGTAGAACAGCGCAGACGAATTCGATTCTTGGAGCCGGATGGAATGGAATGGCTGATGCGGTATGCGCAAGATTTTGCGGGACGCCACATTGAAATAGAGCGTGTGGGTGAGCATGAGGCTGTTTTGCCAGTGAACGATGCGATGGAATTTCTATATACCTATACATGGGGGGCGGAAGCCTATGTGCATGAAGTGCAGGAGCAGTTTGGTTATTTTACCCCATCACAGTATGAAGAGTGTATCCGTAACACACTTGGATCACAAGCGATTATCCGGGTGAGCCGCCATTATTTACAGGAGGGCTATGCCGAGGCGCTGTCCAGCCGTGTTGAGTTCATGGATGAGCAGGGCCAGCGGGTTCCTTTGCCAGACAGTACCTGTCTGATCGTGATTGAGAAGCCGAATAATAGGGCTGGAATTGCTGAATGATTTTTAATTTGAACAAGAGAATGCCTTCTGATTTGTGCCAAGCACGATTGGAAGGCATTTTTTAGAAAGCTAGTGGAGGTGTGTTCATGTATGTCCTCGCAGGTGGAAATATCCGGGTATGACCCGCAGTGGGCTGAAGAGTATATGCGAGAGCAAAGGAAAATTGTAGAGGCTCTCAAAGATGTATGTGTCGGCATAGAGCATATCGGTAGTACGTCCGTTCCTAATCTGGGAGCCAAGCCTATTATTGATATTATGGTTGGAGTAGAAGAGTTGGCAAGTCTTCAATCCGAACATCGAGAGCGTCTACAAGGGTTTCAATATGAATATGTACAGAAGCCTGATTTTCCAGAGAGAGCTTTCTTTCGCCGTGGAGAATGGGGAGCTGGGACTCATCACTTGCATATTTACAAGTATAAAGGTGAGCATTGGGAAAACCATCTATTGTTCAGAGATTACTTAAAAGCGCATCCTGATAGCCTGCGAGCGTATGATACTTTAAAAAAAGATTTGGCGTGCCAATTCAAATATGACCGTGCAGCGTATACCGAAGCCAAAGGACCATTCATTCGGCAGGTGGTTGAGCGAGCGAAGCTTGAAAGATATAGGCAGGGACAGATGAATTCTTAGTACGCATGGACAAGGTGGAGGAATGATGAAGAATATGATGCTTGATGCACAGGTAACGCCGAATGGTT
>NZ_WUDQ01000688.1:0-1724 GCF_009827695.1 Paenibacillus sp. OT2-17
GACCTATGAGGCCTACCGGGAAAAAATGTGCTTTGTACCGCCGACCTATGGGGTTTCCTTTATGGATACTGATTTGTGCGGACTATGTACCGAACAGTTCGGTATTCAGGGGTTAGCTTATACAGTCGGTGGTGCATCCGCGAGTGGACAAGTCGCAATCATTCAAGCAATTGAGGCCATTCAAGCAGATCGTGTTGATGTTTGCATTGCAATGGGGGCATTGATGGATATTTCGTATATGGAATGCCAGGCATTGCGATCCTTGGGAGCGATGGGAAGCGAGCGATATGCCGATGAGCCTGCAATGGCGTGTCGACCATTTGATCAATCGCGGGACGGGTTCATCTATGGGGAATCTTGCGGGGTTGTAGTCATAGAACGGGCCGATTCCGCCGTGAGGCGTCGGGAGAAACCTTATGCCAAACTGGCAGGATGGGATATGGGGATGGATCGAAACCGGAATCCCAATCCCTCCTACGAAGGCGAAGTCCGAGTGATTAGAAGAGCTTTGGAGAAAGCAAAGCTGCTACCGGAAGAGATTGATTATATTAATCCCCATGGGACAGGCTCGGTCGTTGGAGACGAGATAGAAATAAAGGCATTACAGGATTGTAAATTGTCACATGCCTATATCAATGCAACCAAATCCATTATCGGTCACGGCTTGAGCGCGGCAGGAACTGTTGAAATTATTGCTACTCTTTTACAAATGAAAGAGTCGAGACTTCACCCTACCCGTAATTTGGAGGAGCCTATCCAATTGGACTGCAATTGGGTGAAGAATGAGTCCGTACCAGCAATTATTCACAATACTATGAATCTGAGCATGGGGTTTGGTGGAATCAATACTGCCATTTGTATGCAAAAATGTGAGTCGCGTATTTGAGAGAGGGGGACGATTATGGTTGTCGTGGGAATTGAGGCAATGAACGTTTTTGGTGGCTCTGCCTATCTGGATGTTATGCAATTAGCCCAACACAGGCAATTGGATCCTGCAAGGTTCGAAAATTTATTAATGAAAGAAAAGGCGGTTGCCCTACCTTACGAAGATCCAGTTACCTTTGGAGTAAATGCGGCAAAACCGCTGGTGGACGCTCTTTCAGAAGCGGAAAAAAACCGAATCGAAATGCTTATCACCTGTACGGAATCAGGTATTGATTTTGGGAAATCAATCAGTACATATATTCACCACTATTTGGGGTTGAATCGGAATTGCAGATTATTCGAGCTCAAGCAAGCCTGCTATTCCGGTACTGCTGGACTCCAAATGGCGGTGAATTTTATTCTTTCTCAGGTCTCGCCAGGAGCAAAAGCGCTTGTAATTGCCAGTGATATTTCACGATTTATTGCTGCTGAAGGCGGGGATGTCTTGAGTGAGGATTGGTCTTATGCTGAGCCAAGTGGAGGCGCAGGGGCCGTGGCAATGCTCATTAGTGAAAATCCTCATGTTTTTCAAATCGATGCAGGCGCTAATGGATATTACGGCTATGAGGTGATGGATACGTGCCGGCCGATTCCAGATAGCGAGGCTGGGGATGCAGATTTGTCTTTAATGTCCTATCTGGACTGTTGCGAGCAAGCGTTTTTGGAATACCAAAAACGGGTGCAAGGAGTGGATTATAAAGATACCTTTCAGTATCTTGCCTTTCATACTCCTTTTGGCGGAATGGTAAAAGGAGCGCATCGCACGATGATGCGAAGGTTGACTCAATCCAAACCAAATG
>NZ_WUDQ01000689.1:0-1714 GCF_009827695.1 Paenibacillus sp. OT2-17
CCATTATCCGTCCGAGGCACGGCATGGCTTTGAGGTGTACTCGAATCATACCTGCTACAGTCTGTGGACGGCGGCTGTGCTGGCCCACACCCTTCTACATGGTGAGGAGATGGATCGCATTTCCCCAACCTTCATCCCGGCGGAGATCGGCAGCCGGGTGTTGGCAACGGATGGCTGGTTCCAGACTGTCATTGCAGCCGTACACGGGCAGCAAATGCTTGTGCAAACATCGGTCAACGACCCGTACAATATTCCGGGCATCGTGCGTATTCAGCAGTCTGCGCTGCCGTCGCTGATCGGTCCGTCCTCAGCAGGTCATGCAGACCGCGGCTTTACAGGCTTCGCTGAGGGAGATATTTTCCCGTTGAGCTATACCCCGGCCTGGCAAACGGAGGACGGAAAGTGGCATAGCTTGTCGGAGGGCATTCCGGGTACGCTGGAGTTCGACCGGGATGGAGGGATTGACCCGCAGGACGGTGGAGGAACCGTACAGATGGAACAAAGCTCAGCGTCTGACGGAGCAACGGATTTTACACTCCTGTGGGAAGGCCCATTCCCGGGAGTGAGGGAAATCCGAACGCATTATCGTCAGGTACCCGGCAAAATTGAAGTGGCGTATGAGCTTCAAGGCAATATTCAGAATGTAGGGGCACTTATTCCCCTAATGGCGTACGACGGTCGGGAGCGCAGTGTTATTCATCATGTCATGTCAGCTGGGAAAGAAACGGAAAGCATTCGAGTAGAATACGCAGGTGCAAGCCTTGAAGTCATCCCGACGACGGAAGGAACGAATGTGGTCTGGCCGGAAGAATTAGCTTCTGTGGCCTGTCGGAATGGTTTACTTAAGGGAGCGCGTCTGGAATGTGAAGGTAATCGCATTTCCTTTATCATTCGGTTACCTGAATAGATAGAGTTGGAGCCATAAATATGGTTTAACATGTGGAAAAAGGAGAGGAAAAAGAAATGACGAAAGCAGAAGCGTGGCTGGAGCAATCGTGGGAGCTGGCTTTGGATAAAACGCTTGCCTTGGCGGCAAGACTGGGGGACGCTTTTCCACATGTTGCAGAGGGTGGACGTTATGATAATCGTGAAGAAGCGTGGTGGACAGCAGGCTTTTATCCGGGACTGCTATGGCTAGCCAATCGGGCGCGTCCTGACAGTGTGGCTGCCGGGATTGCACAGCGGTGCGAGGGTCGTTTGGAAAAAATACTCTATAATAGCGAAGCTGTAGACCATGATCTTGGCTTTATTTGGCTGCTCAGCGGCGTGGCCGCCCACCGATTGAACGGAGATTCTGAGTCCAGAAGACGTGGGTTATTGGCTGCCAATCTGCTGGCTGCCCGTTTTAACGTGAATGGCCGTTTTATTCGTGCGTGGAACTTCCCCTCGAAGGACATGGATACACGGGGCGTTGCGATTATAGACAGTATGATGAATCTACCCCTGCTTTATTGGGCTTCGGAGGAAAGCGGAGATCCGCGTTTTGCCGCTCTCGCTGTGCAGCATGCAGATACCGTAGCACGTGAATTTGTCCGTTCGGATGGCTCTATCGCACATGTGATCGAATTCGATCCGGAGATTGGAAAAAAGGTCGCCGAGCATGGTGGACAGGGATTTGCTCCCGGTTCTGCCTGGGCACGTGGCACGGCTTGGGCTTTGTATGGTTTTACGCTTTCGTATGGGTACACGCGCGATTCGCGTTATTTGAAGGTGG
>NZ_WUDQ01000068.1:0-15155 GCF_009827695.1 Paenibacillus sp. OT2-17
AGCCAACCTGTCTCATAATCGCAAAAAGCAATATGTGCTCGAAGAAGGGGAGCGAATTCCTTTCCTGATTGAGCTTGGGATTATGAATGAGGATGGTAAGGTACTGGCCCGCAAGTATGATAAGTTTCGTCAAATTAACCGGTTTCTCGAAATGGTGCAGGATGTATTGCCCAGCCTTCCGGTAGGCCGCCCATTGACGATTGTAGATTTTGGCTGTGGCAAATCGTATTTGACCTTTGCGCTGTATCACTATTTGGCTGTACAGCAAAAGCGACCATTGCAGATCGTTGGTTTGGACTTGAAGGCAGATGTCATTGAAACCTGTAATGTTCTGGCTCAAAAGCTGCAATATCGACAGTTGGAGTTTCTGGTCGGTGATATCGCAGACTATAACGAACTGGAACAGGTGGATATGGTTGTTACCTTGCACGCTTGTGATACAGCAACAGATGCGGCGCTGGAAAAGGCCGTCCGCTGGGGAGCATCCGTTATTTTGTCGGTTCCGTGTTGCCAGCATGAGCTGTTCAGCCAACTAGAAAATCCGGTATTGGAGCCTTTGCTATCTCACGGTATTTTAAAGGAGCGTTTTTCTGCACTGGCAACGGATGGAATCCGGGCCAAACTGCTGGATATGATGGGATATCGGACACAGCTATTGGAATTTATCGACATGGAGCATACACCTAAAAATATTCTGATTCGTGCCGTCAAAGGGCAGGCGGGAGAACAATCCGTTTTGTGGCGTGAATACACAGCATTTCGGGATTTTATTCATGCTGATCCTTATTTAGAACGCGCTTGTGCGGATTTGCTTCCCGAAGGAGCGGGGAAGAAGCAGACACATAGCTAACAATATAGTAAAAGTGGAGCCACTGCGGGGTGGCTCCACTTTTTTGTAGTTCACGGTTCATAGTTGCAGTACGCAAACATCTATCCACCATAGGCACTTCTAAAAGCGGTGCACAAAACATCGCGATCCACCTTCCACAATGCTGCGAGCTCCTCACTGACATCTTCGTCCCACCAGTCGCATAGTAGTTTGCGGTTACTATGGTTTTCCGCAATCCAGATAAGGTGTCCGACGACCTTGCGGCAGTATAGCTCCTCGCCCTGCTTGACCAGATCAGGAGCAATGTGAACAGGCAGACGTTTGCAGGTTCGATACAACTCTTTGATACATGCGCGGCGAATACCACGAGCCGTGGGTAAACGGGATTGTGAATTGTCATGTTTGGGGAATTTGCCGGGAGGCATATTGTACCCCCTCCTCTCTCTCTCAACTTATGCGGGCAGAGGGGTCGGGGTCACTGACCTCCCTATTTGGGCGAAGTGGCGACTTGTTCTGCCGCTGTGATACACTAATGAAAATAGAGAAACAGGCAGGGAGTGGGAAGAGAAGTGGACCAAATATCTAGTATCATTAATTATTTGTTTGAGATCATTCGTAGTCTTGGGTATTTTGGTATTATGCTAGGCTTGATGGTTGAGGTCATTCCAAGCGAAATTGTCCTCGCTTATGGTGGCTTTTTGGTATCCTCGGGTCATATTAATTTTTTTGGCGCAGTCGTTTTTGGAACGATTGGCGGGGTGCTGGCCCAGTTGTTCATTTACTGGATTGGGCGCTATGGCGGCAGACCGGTATTAGATAAGTATGGGAAATACATACTTATCAAAAAAAGTCATGTCGACCATGCTGAAGCCTGGTTTAACAAATACGGCACAGGGGTCATTTTCACAGCTCGCTTTATTCCTGTTGTGCGTCATGCCATCTCAATCCCTGCCGGGTTGGCTCGAATGAACGTATGGCGCTTTACTATTTTGACAACGCTAGCGATTATACCTTGGTCTGTTTTGTTTATATATTTAGGTATGCTGCTAGGAGACAAGTGGGAGCAAATTGACGAAGTGGCAGCACCTTACATCAAACCGATTTTGCTGGTTGCTCTTGCACTCTTGATCATTTATTTTGTTATCAAATGGATTTTGTCCAAAAACAAAAAAGGAAGTGTATAACATGAGCCGTACTAATGTATCGCAGTACTTCGGAAAGGGCTTAAGCCCTGAACAGTTTATGGAGGGCATGGAAAAGAACAAAGAAGCCTTCCGCTCTGGGTACGATCAGTTTGTGTGGAATCGCGAAGAGGATCGAGAGTATTTTGAAAGCTTGAACCATCGGGATGATCTGCGCGTGCTTATTTTGGCTGCCGACTGGTGTGGGGACGTGGTGCGCAATGTGCCAGTTGTGTTCCGTGCGCTGGAGAATAGCGGGATTCCGACCGAAGTATTAATCTTGGAAAACCATCAGGCGCTGATGGATGACTTCCTGACAATGGGTGGACGTGCTGTTCCGATTGTGATTTTTGCGGATACAGGAGGTCACGTACTTGGCCACTGGGGACCACGCCCTGCACATGTCCAACAAATCATGATTGGATTCAAACGTGAAAATCCAGATCGGGAAGCTGATGATTATCAAGAAAAAATCGCAGTTGCTCGTAAAGAAATGGCTGAAAAATATGGGGAGGGAACCGAGGTCCATCCTGTGATTGTTCAGGAATTACGCGAGCTGATCTCGGGATTTTAACTTATGACGTTATCTATTCGCAGCTTTAATCTCGGTCCTCTCCAAACAAATGCTTATTTGCTTCAAGGGGATGATCCGCAGCGCGCCGTTATTATTGATCCGGGGATGAATCCGGGTCCTTTGCTCAGAGCTATTGAGCCACTGACCATTGAAGCTATCCTGCTGACTCATGCCCATTTTGACCATATCGGTGGAGTAGAGGAGATTCGCAATACCAAAGGTTGCCCGGTTTATCTGCACGCCTTGGAGCAAGACTGGCTCACATCTCCTAAGCTGAATGGTTCCTTGATGTGGCCAGAGGCATCCCCTCCGATCTCGACGGAACCTGCCGAATATGATTTGGCAGAAGGTCAGCAATTGAACCTGATCGGGCACACGTTCCGGGTTTTCCATACACCGGGCCATTCACCCGGAAGTGTCAGCTTTTTGTGCGGCAAAGATCTTTTTTCCGGGGATGTGCTATTTCGTCAGGGCGTCGGACGCACGGATCTGACGGGTGGTCGGGAACGGGATCTATACGATTCTATTCAGAACAAATTGTTTCCGCTCGGAGATGACGTTACAGTCTATTCCGGTCACGGTCCCAAAACGTCCATCGGTTATGAGAAAGCTAATAATCCGTATATCCGGTAAATGTGATGAACGTTTTCAGTAGGGGCAAAATCAAAGGTGTGACAGGTTTTGCCCCATTTCGACAACAAATTATAAATTATGTATAGACAAAGGTTTTTATTTTTGTTAACATAAATTTATTAAAGTTACATACTAAACTCGCGAAGCACGCAAGCTGTGGATGAATCCCGGTTTGCGTTCTTTTTTTTGCCCATTAAGAGGATAAAGAGGCATGAGGCCGTCAGATCACAAGGGGGAGCAAGAATGAAAAGAAAACATATATTTGGGGTACAACGTGAGATTGGAGGTAGTTTCCGTGTTCCCAATATAATAGATATTGAAGATTCTGTGGTAGGTTCCGAGCCGAAGATCATGACTTGGAAAAAGGTGAAACGACGGAGCGGAATCCCTTCACAAAACTGGCATGTGAGGCTGAATGAACACAGGTTGGGACGTGGAGACGGTCGATTATGAAGATACATAGATGATATAGACAAGCTACTTTTTTTTTAGTAGACTTAGCAGATAAGTTCAGACAAACGGGGGGGCTAACGATGCATCATTTAGGAGCTAGAATTATGATCGTCGCGGATGCTTTTGAGCAGAATCTTCCTGTGGGCGAACATGGTTATATCATTGCTTACGACCGTAATGCGGACAATGCTTTTGACTATGTCATTCGCGTACCGAAGGTGAACCGCAACTTTTTTGTACCATCCGGGGACATCGAGCTGGAAGAGAGTATTCTCAAGCTGGAAGCCGAGCGGATTGAGCGTGAAGCGCTGATAGATTACGCCCTTGCTACTCATAATGAGAAACTGTTCAAGCATGTAATGAACGGTGGTCTTGATTCGGTAGAGACTGAAGAGGAAGAAGAAACCGCGGCAGAGTTGTTGTCACAGGCTGATTTTATCAGACAAGTCAATTTGCGTGCTTGGATATAGGAGTCGGCTACTGCCGACTCTTTTTAAAAATATATAATGGGCACAATCTCAGCTCCTATAGTTTTCTCGAAAGAGCACCGAGAGGTGCTTTTTTTATATCCTTTTAGCAACATTTACCTCATTGATGTACAGTTTGCTTCTGTACCGCGTCAAAGATTGAATTGTAAAGGGTTCTATCCTATAATTAAAAACGTTATTTCGAAGTTCGGTGCAGCATTTTTTAATATCAGGATTTTGCAAAATTCAATTCCAGTCGCTCCGAAGTGCAATATATAGATGAACTAAACCATTTTGATCTATATCTTGCTCATTGGAAGCCGCCTATAGGATTTTTTGCAAAATCCTCATATACATGAGGAGGGTTTTGTATGAACATTTCCACGGAAGATGTCCGTCACGTAGCCAAGCTGTCCAGGTTGAATCTGACCGCGGCTGAGGAAGAAACGATGACAGGACAATTAAACGCCATTCTCCATTATGCGGAGAAGCTGAATGAGCTGGATACGGAGCAGGTAAAACCGACCACTCATGTGCTGCACGTCAGCAATGTCATGCGAGACGACGAAGTTCGCGAAAGTTTGACACATGAGCAAGTGATGCGCAATGCACCTGAAGAAGAAGACGGACAGTTTAAGGTTCCTGCTGTTCTGGAATAGATCTCATATTTGAAAGGAGGATGCAAATTGAGCTTGTTCAATAACACATTGCCCGAGATACATAACAAGCTGCATCAAAAGGAAATTTCCGTGAGTGATCTGGTGGGACACGCTCTGGAGACGATTGGTGCGCGGGAAGACAAGATCAGAGCTTATATTACCGTTGACGAGGAACAGGCCCGTGCATCCGCACGTCAGCTGGATGATCAGCTGATTTCCGGAGAGGAAAGAGGGCTGTTGTTTGGCCTGCCGGTTGGTATTAAGGATAATATCGTGACAGAAGGGCTGCGTACAACATGTGGCAGTCAGTTTTTGAAAAATTTTGATCCCGTTTACGATGCCACAGTTGTTAGCAAGTTACGCGCAGCGCAAACCGTGACACTCGGTAAAATGAACATGGACGAATTCGCCATGGGCGGCTCTAACGAGAACTCCAGCTTTTTCCCTGCACGTAACCCTTGGGATTTAGAACGTGTTCCCGGCGGTTCCAGTGGCGGCTCAGCTGCGGCTGTTGCAGCGGGTGAGGCTTATTTCACACTCGGTTCGGATACAGGTGGTTCCATTCGCCAGCCTGCTTCTTACTGCGGTGTAGTTGGCCTGAAACCAACCTATGGTCTAGTATCCCGTTTTGGACTGGTGGCTTTTGCCTCCTCTTTAGACCAAATTGGACCCATTACTAAAAATGTTCAGGATTCAGCCTATGTCCTACAAGCCATTGCAGGTTATGACCAGAAGGACTCCACTTCTGCGAAGGTAGACATTCCTGATTATTTGAACGCTTTAACCGGGGATGTAAAAGGACTTCGTATCGCTGTGCCTAAAGAGTATCTTGGTGAGGGCGTCGATCCTCAGGTCAAGGAAAAGGTGCTGGATGCACTGAAAACGCTGGAAGGACTGGGTGCTGTTTGGGAAGAAGTGTCTCTCCCTCACACAGAATATGCGGTAGCTACATATTACCTGCTGGCTTCATCCGAAGCGTCATCCAATCTGGCCCGTTTTGACGGCGTGCGCTATGGTGTGCGTTCTGACAATCCGGACAACCTGCTTGATCTATACCATCAGTCCCGTACGCAGGGGTTTGGTCCCGAGGTGAAGCGTCGGATTATGCTGGGTACCTATGCACTCAGCTCCGGGTACTACGATGCCTATTATTTGAAAGCTCAAAAAGTGCGCACACTGATTAAACAGGATTTTGATCGTGTATTTGAACAATATGATGTGATTATCGGACCTACTGCACCGACAACTGCTTTCAAAATCGGCTCGCAAGTGGACGATCCATTAACAATGTATTTGAACGATATTTTGACGATTCCGGTAAGCTTGGCTGGTGTGCCAGCCATCAGCATTCCGTGTGGTCTTGCGGATGGAATGCCAGTCGGACTACAAATTATCGGAAAAGCCTTTGACGAGTCTTCCGTGCTACGCGTAGCTCATGCTTTTGAACAAAATACCGAATTTCACAAGCAGCGTCCGCAGCTGTAATTTGCCAAAAAGGAGGGAACCTATTCATGTCTACAACTACATCCAAATATGAGACGGTCATCGGACTTGAAGTGCACGTGGAATTGCATACGAAGTCTAAAATATTCTGTGGATGCTCGACATCCTTCGGAGCACCACCCAACTCTCATACATGTCCGGTCTGTCTCGGTCATCCAGGGGTGCTGCCGGTATTGAACCGTCAGGCCGTTGATTATGCGATGAAAGCAGCAATGGCGCTGAATTGCACCATTGCTGATGTGAGCAAGTTTGACCGCAAGAACTATTTTTACCCCGACTCACCTAAGGCTTACCAAATCTCACAATACGATCAACCCATTGGCGAAAATGGCTGGATTGATATTGAAGTGAATGGTGAGACAAAGCGTATCGGTATTACCCGACTGCATCTGGAAGAAGACGCAGGGAAATTAACACATGTTGATGGTGGCTACGCATCTTTGGTCGATTTTAACCGGGTCGGCACACCATTGGTCGAGATCGTTTCGGAGCCGGAAATATCTTCGCCGGAAGAAGCCAAGGCCTATCTGGAAAAAATACGTGCCATTATGCAGTATTGTGACGTATCCGATGTGAAGATGGAGGAAGGATCACTTCGCTGCGACGCGAATATCAGCCTTCGTCCGCATGGACAAAAAGAGCTGGGAACTAAAGCGGAACTGAAAAACATGAACTCCTTCCGTGGCGTACAGCGCGGACTGGAATATGAACAGTTCCGCCAGGAGCAGACGCTGGACGAAGGCGGAACGATTGTACAGGAGACACGTCGTTGGGATGAAGCGCAAGGTAAAACTTTATCCATGCGTGGTAAGGAACAGGCCCATGACTATCGTTATTTCCCAGACCCGGATCTCGTTACACTGCATATAGATGAGGAATGGAAAGAACGCATTCGTGCTTCGATTCCTGAATTGCCTGACCAGCGTAAAGCACGCTACACTTCCGAATATGGATTACCTGAGTATGATGCCCAGGTGATTACGTCCTCCAAGCCATTGGCCGATTTGTTCGAGGATAGCCTTCAATTCACCAAGGATGCCAAAGCAGTATCCAACTGGATTATGGGGGATTTACTCGGTTATTTGAACAGTGCCGGTGTGGAGCTGTCGCAGGTTAAATTGACCGGACGGGGCTTGGGTGAAATGATCGGACTGCTGGAGAAGGGAACGATCAATAGCAAAATCGCTAAAACGGTCTTCAAGGAAATGCTGGAAAGTGATAAACTGCCACAGCAAATTGTTGAAGAAAAAGGGCTTGTACAAATCAGTGATGAGGGTGCAATCCTGACGATTGTCGAACAAGTTGTAGCAGCTAACCCGCAATCGGTCGAAGATTACAAAGCTGGCAAGCAAAAGGCCATCGGCTTCCTAGTCGGTCAAGTGATGAAGGAGAGCAAGGGGAAGGCAAACCCTGGTCTTGCTAATAAGTTGCTGACGGAAGTGCTTAACCGCTAATGGCATAGATTTGACAGGGGCTTGTCTTTTAGGGACAGGCCCCTTTTGCATAGACGCTGAGAACGGTTGGCGCGAACAAGCTTTAGAATCCTGATGGCATTTTATGAGTTTCCTTAGGAGGGAAAACAGCATGGTTACCCTATGTTCATTGGAAGATGATGATATCGTCAGTCAGATATGGCGTCTACAGCACGTTGCCTATAGGTTGGAAGCTGAGCTGATTGGGTTTGATGAGATTCCTCCACTGATGGATACATTGGATACGCTGAAAAGCTGTGGAGAGTCTTTTTATGGGTGGCTGGAGGACGGTGAATTGCTAGGAGCACTGGCTGTGCAGTCTGAGTCGCCCGATTCGCTTACCCTTACACGTATGATGGTTCACCCGGATCATTTTCGTAAAGGCATTGCGGACTCTTTAATGAAGCATGTTTTGAGTGAATATCAAAATATCCCGTTGTTTATCGTCTCTACAGGAACCTTAAATACTCCTGCGGTGACATTATATCGAAAACATGGCTTTCGCCCCGTATCTGCGGCCGAGGTCGCCCCAGGCGTGGAATTAACCACCTACCATCTGCATAAGGTGGAATAGCATTGAGATATCATTAAATTGGCATTAAAAATGCACATAAGCCCACAAACCGCGCACCCGGAGTGGAAAGCACGACATAACCGGGAGGAGAGACTCGAATGAATAATCCGTGGATTATAGACGATTCACATATCATTTTACGGCTTTTACTGTCCATGCTTCTCGGTGGATTCATTGGTTTTGAACGCGAACGTTCCAATCACGCAGCTGGTTTGAGGACTCATATTATGGTCAGTCTTGGTTCGACGCTGATTATGCTACTCTCCATTTACGGCTTTGCCGATTTCATTAAAGAAGTTAATGTACGCATAGATCCCGCTCGTTTGGCTACGGCTGTGATCACTGGCGTAGGCTTTTTGGGTGCAGGGACGATTATGTTCACAGGTAAATCCATTACCGGACTAACGACTGCGGCTTCCATTTGGGTCGTGGCTGCTATTGGCCTTGGGGTGGGAGCAGGCTTTTATTTCCCGTCTATAGCGGCGACAGTGCTCGTATTTTTAAATTTATGGGTGTTTAACAAAGTTGAACTTCGGTATATGCGTGGACGCAAGCGTCATCTTATTACATTGTACGGATTGTCCTCTCACGGACTGCTGGAGCAGATTTCGACTTATTTAGAGCAAGAAAAAGTGGAAATACGTAAAATAATGATTAAAGAACATGAAAATGTCCCATTTCACGAATTACACCCAGATCGGCAGAGTATGGAAGTTTCCCTAGAGGTGCTGGCCCGTCATGATTTTAATCCCGTACGTATTGCAGCTGATTTACGACAATGGGAAGATGTAGCTGCTGTCTCCGTTGAGTAATAGTCTACCTTTTTTTAACAGTTACTCTTAAATCCGATTGGGGTACTATGTAAGCATCGAAGTATTTTCAGCGGAGCCACGCATGGGATTCAAAGGGGAGGATGGCATGAACTCGGAACAACCGTTACCGTCTGGAGAGGCTGGACAGCTACAAGCGTCGGAACAGCGGGAACAGCCCAGACAGGGGAAACGTCTAAAATACGCTAAATTTCGCAAAGTGATTGCTATTATCATGGCGGCATTGTTACCCGGACTGGGACATCTTTTTTTAGGACTGTTTATTAGGGGGCTTAGTTTTATTGTATTGCTCCTGCTAGATATTTTTGCGATGTTGTATGTTTCCTCTGACGGCTTGAGGATCAACATTCCATTACTTATTTTGCTTGGATTGTTCATACCCTTTTTATATTTTTATAATGTATATGATGTCTTACAGTCAGCAGATTACATGGTTCGTTATCGGCGTAAGCCAGATCGTTATGCACGAATGGATGCTAGAGGCCAGCAAAGTAGTCCTTTTTATGCATGGGAGAGAGGCTTTGCTTTTGCTGTGCTAATGGTGGCAGGCGGTGGACTTATGATTTTGTTTCGCATGAAACCTCGCTGGTTGAGTAATTTCTTTGAGGATTATGGATTCCTTACGCTGGCCATTTTATTAATGATGATCGGTTTATTCCTTTTTCTAAGGGAAGCCTTTCTGAACTTTAAGCGTAAAAAGTTGAAAGAAAGAGGGTGAAGCTGGCGTGCACCGCAAAATAAGAGTCGGGCGCTACACCTCTTCGCTTCTGTTGATGGCTGTAGGCATTTTGCTTATTGTAGATGTGTTTCAAAATACTGAATATATGCTTCAGCTCCTCGTTTGGTGGCCCGTAATCTTTGTGCTTTGGGGACTGGAGTATCTGATTTTTTTTGCCATGTACTATCGGAAAGAAGGCAAGTCTGACAACGGAAGGCGATTCAGACCTGACCTAAAGGGGATTCTGTCCGCTTTGGTAGTGGCAGCCTCGGTTTTTATCGTGACCCAGCAAAATCATTATATGTATCTGTGGAACCGGGTCAGTCTTAATCTGACGTCAGCCTCTATGGATTTTAGCCAGGCTAAAGAGAATCGGTATGATATGGGTGGTATGCTGGTACCTGTAACTATGCAGACGTCCGATTTAGTAGTTGATTCGGTTAATGGTGATGTAACACTGATCAGACGGCCTGTGTCCAATATAGAGGTACGAGGTACTCTGTGGGTGGATCAAGCGCCTGCTGCCGAAGCGGACAAGATTGCTCAAGCTTCTTCACTGACTTCTACCGACGGCAAGACTATCCAGATTCGTCCGGAGGCAAAGTCGTACGGAGCATCAAGCAAACGTCAGCCTCGTGTGAACATGCTGATCACCGTGCCGGAGGACCGGCGGTTCAATGTGCAGATTAGAACCTCCAACGGGAATATTTCCTTGAATGGAGTTGATGCAATTGACAGCATTCGGCTTGAGAGCGGTAATGGAAATCTCACTGTTAATGACGCTATCGGCAATGTCAAGGGAGGCACGCTGAACGGTCAGGTTAAATTGCATCGGATTTCTGGAGATGTGGATGTGCGCACGAACCGTGGCGACATGCAAGCAGGCGATATTGAAGGAGCTGTGACACTGCACACCATGGTAGGTGATATTCAGCTCGCTCGTTCGGAAGGGGACATCACCGTAGATACTCAGAATGGTGACATGAATGTGCTGAATTCTACAGCCAAGCTGAATGCAAATTCGCTTAATGGCTCTATCAAAGTGCATAGCGAGCAGATAGGCGGAGATTGGAAAATATACAGTGCTGTCGGTGATATCGTATTGGATCTTCCGTCGAATGGAGATTTTCAGTTAGAGGGTTCAAGCAGTTATGGTAATCTTCAATCCGATTTTCCATTTAAAATAGACAGTAAAAGTATTTCAGGCCAAAACGGGACAGGCAAGTATGCGATCAACGTAGAGGGCAACAGTAATTTAACCATTAAAAAGTTACTGATGCCGTCGTTACCCGACTTGGATGATTCCGAGGGTACGACTGCGCCCGATACATCTGAAAGCTCTGCGGCTGAACCGGGAGCTTCTGAGACAGATACCTCTATAGGAATATCCGGCGACAATACGGCGCGTTGACAAGAAACTTGAGTAGACCGTACAATGTGAGTAGGTTTAGAAGTGAATTGTAAATAGATGCGTGGTAATTGATAGGATCGTAAGTAAGGGATAAGGCGGTGGACATATATGGCAGCACGCGTCCAGCATGCTTTGGAACTTCTGAAGAAGACAGGTGTACGCATAACACCCCAGCGTCATGCCATATTAAACTATTTAATGGAAACTATGGGGCACCCGACTGCAGATGAAATATATCGAGCGCTTGAGTCCAAGTTTCCAAGTATGAGTGTGGCTACGGTTTATAATAACTTAAAGATGTTTATAGAAGCGGGTATGGTACATGAGTTGACCTATGGAGATAACGCCAGTCGTTATGATGCCAATATTTCGGAGCACTATCACATCATTTGCGAAAAATGCGGAAAGATTGAAGATTTCAGTTATCCGTATTTGGCCGATGTGGAACGCCATGCCGCGTTGGAAACAGGCTTCGAGGTGCATGGACATCGTATGGAGTTACACGGAGTATGCAAAGCTTGTAGTAACAAACAAACGTAACGAAACAAGGAATAGAAGTTTTTTGTGCGGTATGTATATATTGTAATGGATTGGAAACGTGAGGAATTCCCCATAAGCGGGGATTTACCGCGTTTTTTTGTTTAAATCACTTTATTTTTGTTTTAAGTAATCTGTTGAGGTTACAAAATACGGAAATTCAAAGTTCATACAATGGAGGTTCAATATTGGCCAGAAATCATTCCAGACGCCGCCGTAAACGTTCACGATTCAAAGGAGCGGCAAGCCTGCTATTATTTGCAGCGATTATATGTGCAATTACTGTTGTATGGTTTGGCAATCCCCTTCACGAGAAACCCGATTGGCAGGGCAGTGTCCGTCCTATTTTTATGCAGGGAAAGTTGACTGGGTATGAAGCTCAGAGCTCCGGCAAGAACATGCTGATGCCGCTTAAATTGGTGCAAAGTAAAATTGATCCTACCGTTCGCTATGAGGATGACAGCCAAACCGTTATTATGGCGACGAGACAAAGCCTGCTCTATATGAAGGTTTCGAAGGCACAAGGGGAACTGAATGGTAAAACATATGCGCTGAGCGCAGCCCCTCAGGTAATCAGTGGAGAGGTATATATCCCGATAGAGGCTGTACGTGAAGTATGCGGCGTTTCTATACACGAAGATCCTGTGACTGGTGCTGTCATCCTAATGAAGGCTGGGGAGAAGGTCAGGCTGGGGAGTGTAGAAAAGAAGGATGGCCCACAGGATGCTACAATCGCCTTACGTAAAGAAGCATCTAGCCTATGTTTCCTTTTGACAGATATATCTCAGATACATTAAGTCAGACCATGTCGCTGAAGGAGAAGAGCTTGTGATCCCTTCGGTTAAGGATGATTTGTCCATCTCCGAAAAACATTGGGAGGGTAGATCAGTAAACCTCGCTTGGGAAGCTGTCTATAATCGCAAGCCCGATCCTTCCAAGTTTGATCCTATGCCTGGAGTAAATGTGGTGAGCCCTACGTGGTTCAGTGTCGTCGATCATGAAGGTACTGTAGAAAGCAAGGCAGATCCTGCCTATGTCAGCTGGGCACATCGCAAAGGGATTGAGGTTTGGGGCTTGTTGAGCAACAGCTTTAATCCCGAATTAACAACAGAAGCTTTGTCCACCTTTGAACGTCGAAAGTCGATTGTAGATCAGATGATTTCACTTGCCCTAGAAAATGATCTGGACGGTATTAATATTGACTTTGAAAATGTTCATACGAAAGATGGCCCAAATGTCACCCAATTTTTGCGGGAACTTAAACCGATGGCTCGGGAACATGATTTGATACTGTCCATTGATGTAACGCCTAAATCTCAAAGTGAGATGTGGTCAGCTTTTTTAGATCGAAAATCATTAGGCACCATCACAGATTACCTCATGGTAATGGCATATGATGAACATTGGGCGGCTAGTCCAAAGGCTGGTTCTGTCGCCTCGCTACCATGGACGGAAGCGTCAATTAAGCGAATTATTCAGGAAGATGAAGTGCCGCCTCAAAAAGTGGTTTTAGGTATTCCATTATATACTCGCGTGTGGTCCGAGACTCCCAAAGAAGGGAAGATTAAGGTCACCTCCAAATCACTTGGTATGGAGTCAGCAGCGGATATCATAGCCAAATTTAAGTTGAAGCCTAAGTTTAGAGCTTCCGAAGGTCAAAATTATGTCGAGTATACAGAAGACGGCGTGGTCAAAAAGATTTGGCTAGAGGATCAGGTATCTCTAAAAGCAAGAGTAGACCTTGCCAAATCGCTGAAGCTCGGAGGAATTGGTGCATGGAATCGAACCTTTGCAGATGAAAACGCTTGGGTAACACTGAGAAAAATAAGTGAATAAGATAAAAATATATACAATTGAAGAAGGAAGTCTCTTATTTATGTAGAAATGATCACATGTATCCAAATATCCAATTTGCGGTCATAGCCGCCTTGCAGGTATGGAGGGAGAAGTGCAGCTAACCAAATTAAACCTGATGTATGATGAATTGTTGCAGGAAGATTCGATAGGTGTTATTTCGTACAGAAAGCCGGGAGAGTATTTTCACGGTTCGATGTTGTATGACTTTGATGAACTCATTCTAATTATTGGAGAAGGCACCAAGCCAGTTCGTTCTATTCAACACTTATTTATGAATGGACTAAGATGCCAAGTGTTGTACGCAACGCTCAGTTGTCTGAAGGAATGGATTATCGCTGGTGAACAAGCCAACATTATAGATTATGTGCTAGAAGGTCGTATTGTCTGGGAACGGGATGACAGGGTCTGTCTTTTAAGACAGGAAATTGTTGATTTTAACGATCCACTGCGGGAGCAGAAGCGATTTCATGAGTTCTCCCGCTTTTTGGTCAATTACGTTCATGGTAAAAGAGCGGTGCGAGAAGGGCGGATCATTGACGCTTATCAAAGTGTTCTGAAAGCATTGGATCATTGGGCATCTATTGAACTCATTGAACGGGGGATTTATCCAAAGATTCACTTATGGGTTCAGGTACGGCCTCTGGATCGTACGATTGACAAATTGTATAACGAACTCACATTAAGTACGGAAACCTTGGAACAACGGGTTGAACTAGTACTGCTTGCTTGTGAATTTTCAGTTATGTCAAAAATGGAGGAATGCTCATCTCCGCTATTCCGTATATTAGGCAGCAGACGGGAACCTTGGTCTATAAATGAACTTATTAACCATCCTGAGCTAAAGAATCTCCAATTGGATCTTACCGTCGTGCTCCGTAAACTGGTATATCGTTCACTTATTAGAGAAACAGCTGCCGGAGATTTTAGGGAGCGTGGACAAAATCGTGAACTGCGTTACTCCCTTATTTGATGTGCAGGGGTTGATATGTCAGGAAGAAAGGTTGTTAAACCGACTTTTCTTCCTTTTTTTGTACGTGATTTAGTATTTATAAATAGTTAAAAAATATAAATTATCAATTTAGGTTGACGAGTATATAAAATATGTGATAAGTTATAACTCGTCCCATTAAGCAGCATGAATAATTTTGAACTGTTTAAAGCAGGATAAACGTGTTGCATCAAGCAGAAAAATGAATTTTCAAAAAAAAGCTTGACGAAAAATGAGGTTATGTGTTACATTATTTAAGTCGCCGCTGAGACGCGGTGGTGAAACAAAGCAAGACATAATGCAAGTTTGATCTTTGAAAACTGAACAACGAGTGAGTAAAATGATTTTGTTCGCAAAATCAAACAAGAGATATTTTTATCTCGTCAGTTTCAAAATGAGCTTATCGCTCTTTCTATAAACCAGCTTCGGTTGGTCTTTAATGGAGAGTTTGATCCTGGCTCAGGACGAA
>NZ_WUDQ01000690.1:0-1712 GCF_009827695.1 Paenibacillus sp. OT2-17
GTAAAGGAAGAATTGACGAACGTATCTGCTGTTGATGGGGCTAAGGTGAGCAGTCATGGCGTACAGGTAAAGAACTCCCCTAAATCCAATGGGACTATCACGGAAACCGTCCAGAACAAGCAGGACTTGTTTAGAGTGGATGGAATTCGCAAGTATTATCCGGTGAAAAAAAGCTTTCCCGGTCGGACGGGTGCTTCGATCCGGGCGGTGGATGATGTATCGTTCTCAATCCGGCAGGGCGAAACCTTTGGATTGGTCGGAGAATCCGGCAGCGGTAAGTCTACTTTAGGCCGGCTGCTGATGCAGCTGGAACGTCCGACCTCAGGGCAGGTATGGTTCCAGGATCGGGAGCTGACACGTTTAGGAAATTCTGAGTTGCGATCCGTTCGCCGTGATATGCAGATGATTTTTCAAGACCCCTACGGATCACTTGATCCACGGTGGAATGTGGGAGATATCATAGGGGAGCCGCTTGCGGTTCATGAAGGGTTGTATGGCAAGGCAAAGCAGGAACGGGTGGAAGAACTCCTGAGCGCTGTTGGATTATCACCTTCGCTGGTTACGCGGTTTCCGCATGAATTTTCGGGAGGACAGCGGCAGCGAATCGGGATAGCCCGTGCCATTGCTCTGCAACCGCAGTTTATTTTGGCGGATGAGGCAGTGTCGGCTTTGGATGTTTCCGTTCAGTCACAAATTGTCAATCTGCTTCAGGACTTACAGCGTAAGCTGGATACAACCTATTTGTTTATTGCACACGGATTGCACATTGTCCGCCATATTTCAGATCGGATAGGGGTTATGTACTTGGGGAAACTTGTAGAAATTGCGCCAAGTGACGAGTTGTTCAGGCATCCTGCCCATCCGTATACCCGGGGGCTTGTTGCCTCGATACCTAATCCAAATCCGAAAAACCGTCGGGAGCTAATTACGGTACAAGGTGAGATTCCTTCGCCTGCGAAGCCGCCATCCGGCTGTCGTTTTCATACCCGCTGTCCACTAGCGACCTCGCGTTGTCGTGAGGAAGCACCTGAGCTGACAGCGATTAGCACAGGACATTATGCCGCTTGTCATTACCCGGCCTAGGTTCAACCCCTTCCTTTGATCTGCTATCGGCATGATAAGAGAGCTACATTCTACAGGCCGTTCATGGTAAGATAAGGATAGAAGTATATAAATTCAATAGGAAAAGAGGGTATTATGCTAGATAAATGGGTTCAGGAATTAAAAGATGATGAACAAGAGCTGATTGCGTGGAGAAGACATCTACATCAGCATCCCGAGCTGTCTTTTGAAGAAACGAATACGTCTGCATTTATCGCCGATCAATTGCGCTCTTTTGGTATTGAGGTAAGAACGAATGTGGGTGGAAACGGTGTGCTCGGGTTTTTAGAAGGCGGTCAGCCAGGTAGAACGATTGCATTTCGTGCTGATTTTGATGCACTTCCCATTCAGGATGAAAAGGATGTGCCTTATAAATCGACCGTTCCGGGTGTTATGCATGCCTGCGGACATGATGGTCACACGGCTGCGTTACTTGGAGTGGCACGCGTGTTGAGCCATAACCGTGAGGCGCTAAAGGGAAAGCTTGTGTTTATTTTTCAACATGCGGAAGAAAAACCGCCTGGCGGAGCCAAGTTTATGATTGAGGATGGCTGTCTGGATGGGGTAGAGGCGGTATATGGTATTCACCTCGCATCTGAAATTCCTTTTGG
>NZ_WUDQ01000691.1:0-1709 GCF_009827695.1 Paenibacillus sp. OT2-17
CTGTAAACGAAAGCGCAGACACGTCGATGCCGCCGTTCATCAAGGTATCGTGCAGCAAGGAACCGAATCGATCATCCCCAACTTTGCTAATCAATGTCGCTCTAGCTCCTAAGCGGGATAGAGCAGCTGCTACGTTAGCCGGAGCCCCTCCAGGATTGCATTCAAACTGCTCGTTGCCTCCCGCTGTACGACCTGATGGAGTAAAGTCTATCAATACTTCCCCAATGGTTATTACATCAAGCACAGTTTCTCCCCACCTATCCTTTGATTATTTATTTTTTAAATTTGCATTATAACGGTCCAGCCCTTTTTGATAGATCTCCATCAATTCGTTCAGACCCATCTTCTCCAGTGTCTTCACATAGCGGTCCCACTGCTCATCCACGCCGCCATCGACGATGAACTTGCCTCTTTGGGTATTTACATATTTAATAAGTTCTGGCTCAATCCGATTGATTTTATCTAGTTCATCCGGTTCAAAGAAGATGCTCGGATAGTTTTCCTTTGTCATATATGGAGTGTAATATTTCTCCAAATAATCAGCACGCTTCTGAGCCCGGGGTTCCATATCAACAACTTTTCCGAAGTCATCGAAAGTAATGACGCCCGGATTTCCCGTGCCTGGAGCCACTTTTTGACGGAATTCACCTGCGGACACTCCCTTGGGAAGCGGCAGGTTCACCAATTTTCCTTTTTCGTCCTTCTTGAATACGACATCCAACGGACCCCAGTGAATTTGAGCCGCCATGTAAGGGTCATACTGTTGATCGATCCAACGCATCGTCATTGCCGGATAACGGTTCTCCTTTGTAATCACGAAGCCACCTCGTCCCGGACCGCCGCCGTTGCTGCGGCCGATCATTTGATCTCTATTTGGGCCTTTAAGCGGGGGCAGCAAAGCATAATCCTTACTACGCTCCGGTCCGACAACCTCTTCGACTTCCCACCAAACGTAGGAGCCAAGCGTTTCATCTGGTGTTTTGCCTTTTGCTAAATACTGAGCAGCGTCCTGGGTGAACGATTCAGGGTCAATCAGGCCCTGCTTATACCAGTTATTGTGAATATATTTTAATGCTTCCTTATATTGAGGTTGCGTAGCGGTAAAGATCACTTTACCTTCGCGGACGATCCGATGTTCCAAATTATCCGAAAGACCGAAAGCTCCGAATATGCCGGCAATGTCACTACACCACTGCATATGCATAAAGCTTAATGGGATTTCATCAGCCTTGCCATTGCCGTTCGGATCCTTCGTTTTAAAGGCAATCAAAGTCTGAGTGTATTCATCCAGCGTCTGAGGTACTTTCAGGCCCAGCTTATCGAGCCAATTTTTATTGATGACGTGAAAGAAGGGGTTGGTATCGAGCTTATTCTCTTCCCACGACGGCAGTCCGTAGATGTGTCCATCCGGCGCTGTGATGGCTAATTTAATGTCGGGTCGACGATCGAGAAGCGCTTTCAAGTTAGGCGCATATTTATCAATTAAATCCTCCAGCGGAATGATGGTTCCGTCTTTACCGTAATTGATTAGATCGTAATCTGTGAATCCGGCTCCGTAAAATGCGTCTGGCAAATCTCCGCTGGCCAACAACAAATTTTTCTTCTCTGCAAAGTCAGTGTCTGGAATGTTCTCCCAGTCAATCTTTACGTTTGTTTGTTTTTCCAGCCGCTTAAAAATTTCCATTTTCGAGTAATCCGGCGCTAAAGCA
>NZ_WUDQ01000692.1:0-1703 GCF_009827695.1 Paenibacillus sp. OT2-17
TGAGGGTGAGCTTATATTTATGGAGACTGCGCTTATGAAACGGAAATCAACGGCAAGCAGACCACGCTGAGTTTCGTTTTATTAACAGGCAGGCCAAAGGGGCAGAAACCATGCTAAATGTATGGTTTCTGCCCCTTTTAGGTTGAAATGCGCTCTGCTTCGTCTGGATTTAACGAAAGAGATTGGTTTTAGCCAGTTCTACAATCTCGTCACCGCGTCCGTTCAACATCGCTTTCATCATCCACAGTGTAAATCCTTCTGCTTGTTTAAGATTAATTTTGGGTGGCATAGATAGTTCCTGACGGTTCACCACCACGTCTACCACAACAGGGCCATCATGAGCCAATGCTTGCTGAATGGCATCCTCCAGCATTGCTGGATCTTCAACCCGGATGCCCTTGAGCCCCATGGCTTGCGCTACAGCACCAAAATCAGGATTCACCAGTTCAGTGCCGTTTTCCAGGAATCCGGCTGCTTTCATTTCCAGCTCGACAAAACCGAGAGCGCCATTATTGAAAACAATGACTTTAATAGGCAGCTGATGCTGCTTCAGAGTGAGCAGGTCGCCCATCAGCATCGTGAGCCCGCCATCGCCTGAGAGGGCAATCACTTGTCGGTCAGGCTCAGTAGCCTGCGCTCCGATTGCCTGCGGCAGCGCATTTGCCATCGTGCCATGGTTGAACGAGCCGAGAAGCCGACGCTGACCGTTCATCTGCAAATAACGCGCAGCCCATACAGTGGGAGTACCGACATCACAGGTGAAAATAGCATTTTCCTGCGCGGCGTCACTGATGACCTTGGCGAGATATTGGGGATGGATCGGCGTATGACCTGGTTTACCGACGGCAAGGTCATCCAACTCCTGGCGTACCTTGGTATAGTGGGAGACGGTTTTCTCTAGATGCTTGGAATCATGCTCTGACGTTAAATGCGGTAGCAGCATTTCCAATGTGGCTTTTACATCCCCGCATAAACCATACGTCAACGGAGTACGTCTGCCGAGATGGGCCGGCTCTATGTCTACCTGTAGGACAATCGCATCTTCAGGGTAAAATTGTCTGTAAGGGAAGTCTGTTCCGAGCATAAGCAGGACGTCACAATCCATCATCGCATGGTACCCGGAAGAATACCCGATCAGTCCCGTCAATCCAGCATAGTAAGGGTTGTCATACTCCAGATATTCCTTGCCTCGCAGAGCAGATACCATAGGGGATTTTAACTTGTCGCATAGCTGCATGAGCAATTCATGAGATTGTGCACAGCCGGCGCCGCATAGTAACGTAATTCGTTTGCC
Organism: Paenibacillus sp. OT2-17; assembly: GCF_009827695.1. Classification (NCBI taxonomy): domain Bacteria; kingdom Bacillati; phylum Bacillota; class Bacilli; order Caryophanales; family Paenibacillaceae; genus Paenibacillus; species Paenibacillus sp. OT2-17. Next base: position 1,295 of record NZ_WUDQ01000692.1, read on the forward strand.
TTTATTCAAATATTCGGCCAGTCTGGAAATTTCGGAAGCTGACGGATGCACTACAGGTGCAGTGGGATGGTAGACATGTTCAGGGACGGGTACCTTTTCCGCCTCCAAAGCTGCTACATCACCGGGAAGAACAATGACGGAGACACCTGAACGTGAAATTGCCTGTTGAATGGCCATGGTCACCGTTCTGGGAATTTGACGCGGTGTCGTAATAACCTCACAGAAGTGACTGCATTCTCCGAAAAGATGCTCAGGATGCGTAGCTTGAAAATATTCACTTCCGATTTCGTCGCTTGGTATATGAGCGGCAATAGCCAGTACAGGCACCCGATTGCGGTGGCAATCATATAAACCATTAATCAGATGCAAATTTCCGGGACCACTACTTCCAGCACATACAGCAATGCTA
>NZ_WUDQ01000693.1:0-1702 GCF_009827695.1 Paenibacillus sp. OT2-17
TGGATGCAGTTAGTGCGAGTGCATTGCAACCCGAAATTACTAATTTAGGTTCAACGCCAGAAACAAGAGAACTATCACATGAGGAGATTTTGTCGATTGTACGTGCTTTTGGAGATACAACAAGACGAGCGATTGAAGCCGGATTTGATGGCGTCGAAATTCATGGGGCACATGGATTTTTAATTCAAAACTTCTGGTCGCCAGCAACGAATCAACGGACGGACCCATGGGGAGGATCACTTGAAAATCGCTTGCGTTTTCCATTGGCGATTATTAACGAAATCAAAAATGTCATTGAAAAACATGCTACAAAACCATTCATTTTAGGATACCGATTTTCACCTGAAGAATCCTCCAAAGTGGACGGATTACGTATGAAAGACACGTATGAATTAATCGATATTCTTGTTGAACAGGATTTAGATTATATTCATGCTTCATTAGATAATGTGACTTCAAAGCCAGTAGATAGTCAAGATGAAAAAACACGGCTTGAATTAATTCTTGAAAGAGCAAACGGTAAGATACCTGTGATGGCTGCTGGTTCCATACTAACACCGGATGATGCTCTTCAAGCTGCGGAATTAGGATTGCCGCTAGTCGCCATTGGGCATGCGTTAATTATGGATCCTAACTGGGTTGAAAAGGTCGCAAATGGACGTGAAGCCGAGGTAGATTCTGAGTTGAATGTTTCGAAACTCAACCAGCTTAATATTCCAGAAAAACTTTGGAATGTAATTCAAGTAATGCCTGGTTGGTTTAATATTGGGAAATAAAAAGTAGTCCTAAAGGCTACTCAGATTGACGAGAAACCCACGTCTTTTATGAGACTTCGGGTTTCTTTTGCTAATTCTAAGGTGCTCCGTTCATCCGTAGTTCGGTAGGGCAATTCTTACTGTTGCGGACACACATACTGCGAATATTTCGATCTTGAAGGGGTACCACCAGCAAAACGCAGATTTACAACGCTAAGGAATTCTGAGTACAAAAATAGCCGGTTTTCACACGTTAAGGGTATAACCGGCTTTTATGCTATCCTTGGTTCAGCGGACGTAATGTTTCTAAGATACTAGGCGTTGCATCAGCCATTTTTGTTAAGCCTATATTGGTACCCATAGCCATGAGCGATGCCAGAACAATCGGTTTTTCTTCGGATTTAGGTTGACGATTGGTTGAAGCATGAATGAATTGCTCGTCAAACCCAGTCCAACTTGCTACTTCTAAAAGTAGGTCTGGTAGCTTTACCCGTGGCAACATGCCGTAGAGAGCAGCGCTATATTGTTTCGCCTCTTCTGGAACATCTTTTTCAAGCCGATTAATATGTAGTCTACCTTTTTCAACGTTTACTCCATCAAGCGCATCGATGTTGTCACCAATCTTAAACCGGAAGAGCTCGAGAGAAGAATCGGTCTCTAAAAGGAGATTTTATTTTTTTTGAAGAAGAAATAATAGATGTGATTATCTATTTTACATTGCGGTGGCGGTCATTTTGACCGCCGTTTCTAATACAATAAAGAGCTACAGTTCGCATCAACTTAATCTGAAATAATTAAGTTTTAATTTTATAGAGTTGCCATACATGTTTGTGTCGCTTCGAAAAGTACATTGTGTAAGTTTGTAAAAAAATATAAAAAGCGAATAGGTGTGATTGAATCAGGTGGCACGAAATTCATATGCGGGGTAGGCAATGAAAAAAGTCAGA
>NZ_WUDQ01000694.1:0-1692 GCF_009827695.1 Paenibacillus sp. OT2-17
TTTTGCTCATTTCAGCAGTACCTGCACTGATGATGTCGAAAGGCGCCCAGGTACAATAGGCAAAAACATCTGCCCCTTCATGTATTGCCTCTTTCAGTGCTGCAATATGCTCCTGGTGGTATTCGATGCGATAATCGTCATGAACTTTATTGTCCGCTGTTAAAACATCTTTAAATCCAAGACCATTTTCAGCCACCATCATGGGAACATGATACCTGTCCCAATACTTAGACATGCAGAGATATAATCCTGAAGCATTTATAGACCAGCCCCAGCGATTCGCTTTCAAATGGGGATTTTTGACAGTAGAATTAGGGTCCATCGTATTCTCACTAGCTTTAACAGTATTTGACCAGTAATAAGAGACTTCAAGGAAATCGGCTGTATTGTTCCAAAGCAACTCTTTCTCCGATTCCGTAATTTCCAGCTGGATGTCATGGTCTTCGAAATACGTCAATGCATATTCTGGATACTCTCCTCGAATCAGAACATCGCTGTAGAAATATTGCATTCGATTCCGTCTGAAATTCAGTTCGACATCTGCAGGTTCACATGAATAAGGGGCGGTTAACGTATCGGCCAACATCATTCCCATTTGAAGGGATGGATTTAGCTTGTGCCCATACTCAGTAATCTTTGCAGAAGCAACGAATTGGTGATGAACCGCTTGAAACTGAGACTGCTCGTAATGATCAACTTTATCTTTCAGTATGCCAAGGGAGGCAAATGCCTCTTTGTGGACAAGGTTAATTTGATTGATAATGATCCAATATTTAATGGTTTGATGATATCTTTGCAGGACGGTTTCCCCATACTTCACGAAGAAATCAATCAGTTTCGGGTTTGTCCAACCGCCATATTGCTCAACCAAATTTAAAGGCATTTCATAATGGAAAATCGTGACGATTGGCTCAATATTTTTTTCTTTCATGTACTCAAATAATCGATCATAGAAGGCCAAACCCTGCTCGTTTGGAACGGTATCATCTCCATTCGGAAAAATCCTGCTCCAAGAAATAGACAACCGCAATGTTTTTACATGCATGTCTGCTAACGCATCGATATACTCACGGTATCGTTCGTAGAAATGTACTCCTTGGCGCTTAGGGAAATAGTATGTCCCATGTTTGTATTTTTCGTATGTTTCTGAATCCATGTTATTAAAATGTAGATCAATAGGATCAGCTCCTGGAATAAACGGCTGAATATCAGCGGTACTTAACCCTCTTCCATCCCTGCGATGTGCACCTTCTACTTGATTAGCAGCAATAGCTCCTCCCCACAGAAAGTCTTTTCTTATTTTGCTCATGTACGTTTCCCCCAAATGTATTTAAAATTTTTGTACGATAAAGACTCCTGCAATAACCAAAAGAGCTCCCAATAATCGAGGAATATTCAAAGTGTGCATACTAGCACCAATTAATCCAAAATGATCAATGATCACCGACACGATTATTTGTCCAGCTAAAACGTATCCAACCGTAGCTGCTACTCCTATTCTGGGCATGAGAATGGTTGTCGCCAATACATAGAAAGCACCCAGTAGTCCTCCTGTCCACATCCACCAGGGAGCTTCAAACCATTCTTTTTTGAACAACGATCCTTTTACAAAAAAAGATATGATTATTAATGAGATGGCACCTACTGTAAAAGAAATGGCCGAAGCAACAATAGGTGATCCCACCACCGTCC
>NZ_WUDQ01000695.1:0-1688 GCF_009827695.1 Paenibacillus sp. OT2-17
AAGGCAATAAGTACGCCCACTGGTGTTTCCTCAGGTGCGTTAATCATACGGGCTGCCAGATCGGCAAACACAATGAGTAAAGCTCCCATAATGGCCGAGCATGGAATAATCCAGCGATAATCGACGCCAACCAGCTTGCGGGTTATATGGGGGATAATTAATCCCACGAAACCTATAGAACCAACCAACGACACCGCTGCACCCGCCAGAATCAGAACAAGAATCATCCCGACTACCTTTACCACCCCAGTTCGCTGGCCAAGACTTAACGCAATTTCATCTCCCAGACTAAGCAGCGTAATAGAGCGCGACAACATGAGAGCGCCGATAAAAGCTGCCACAACCCAAGGCAAAACTATACCGAGCTGAACCCACTTGGTTCCACTAAGCCCTCCGGCATACCAAAAGGCTAAATCCTGTCCAACATTAAAGTACAAACTAATTGCATCTCCTAAGGCAGACAGCAATGCCGTGACAGCTGCGCCCGCCAATACAAGACGAACTGGCGTAAGACCTGATTTGGAGATGGAGCTTGTACCATATACCATCACAACAGCCAGAGCTGCACCAACAAAGGAATACAACATTAACTGTAAAAAGGAAGATCCGGGAAAAAGGGCAAAGCAAATCGCCATCGCCAAGCTGGCTCCCGAGTTCAGTCCAAGCAAGCCCGAGTCAGCAAGCGGATTTCGAGTCATACCTTGCATAATTGCACCTGCTACGGCAAAGCAAACTCCGATTAAAACCCCACCCAGAATCCGAGGTAGACGGATTTCCCAAATAATTTGATGGTTTTGCAACTCGGGTTTAAAATGAAAAACGGCGTTCCACACCTCTTCCAGCCTAATAGAGGCTGCACCAAAAGATAGGGATAGCGCGATACCGAACGCTAAAAGTCCAAGCCCAGCTGTCAGGATAAGCGAAGCTGCCCATGGTCGCGAGTGGAATTGAGTCGGCGACTGGTTATGATTGCTTTGAGCGGGGCTATCCGATGATTCTGATAATTTCATAACTATTGTTCACCCTTACTGTTGAATAGTATGTAGCTATCACGAACTGTGTTGAAGATGATGTTGATAATGAGAATTATTATCATGCAATCTTTACTATTGTAAATTAATGTGGCAACGGCTTCAATAGCAAATTTCGAGGAATGCCTAATGATCTGCCCTATTGTGAAAAAATAAAGCCCTTCGGCATAAATACCAAAGGGCTGCCAACAACACCGAAGCGACTACTTCTGTGCGGCGTTCTCTTTATTCCGCTGGACGATCATATCTGCGATTTCTTCAGCTTGCCCTACAATAGCGATGGGATCGAAGTACCAATATCGATCCTCTTGGAGCTCAAAAACCTTACCTTGCCGGACTGCATTCAGTGATTTCCATATGCTGTCTCCTTCGTAACCGCCCAAATCCTTGTTAACCGTCAGAAAGATATAAGAGCCGGCATATTGATTAATGACTTCTTTTGACACCGATTTCCATTGAGTCTCACCTAATAATTCTTTTTGGACAAGCGGCGGAGGTGTCAAATTCAGTCCTCTGTATACCGCCTGTCCTCCTCTGCCAAAATTATCACCATAGACATAGTATTCTTTTTCCGAAGCTTCCATTACGGTGAAAGTATCTCCAGACTGAACAATTCCCTTTAGCTTGTCACGTGCAGCCTGCATTCGCTGATCGTAT
>NZ_WUDQ01000696.1:0-1684 GCF_009827695.1 Paenibacillus sp. OT2-17
CTTCTTTTTACGTTACGCTGATGCAGGAGGAACAAATGTGGCAGAAAGCTCAGCTTCGAGAGCAAATGCTGGAGACGACTCGTGGCATGGAGCATGCCCTTATGGGCGGTGAGCAGCCACAGGTTTGGGAAGAGCTTGCTGGCAAGATTGCGGCTTTGGAGTAAAGATAAATAAGTACACCATTTATTTAAGTTCAGGACACCGGGTTGTGGGACAACCCGGTGTTTTATGCATGCTCCAAAAAGAAAGCAATACTGAGTAAATAGCCATATTCAATAATAAGAAAGCGATTTAATTTGTCTAATCACCCACCAATTGATAACCTGCCTGAATACGGCTTGTTATCCTCTTTGCCCCCTTGGAAAGCGAATGGTAAACTTCACTAAGCCATATAACAACGTCGTGCAACTAATGGAGGGACATTGACATGGAAGTGCTCAGGCAACTGCAAGTTTTTTTTCGCGAGAGGAGACACTATCTGTTTCTTTCTATTTTATGCCTTGCGATAGCGACGGCCCTGGGACTGGTGTATCCGAACCTGCTCCAAAGGCTAATTGATAACGCTATCATCCCCGGTGACTTCGGGAAAGTCCCGGCGCTGGCTCTGACTGTGCTGGGAGTAGTCATCATCAAAGGGTTCATGCAATTTTTACATGGTTTTTTTGGTGGACGGCTAGGTAACTACTTGGCGTACCGACTCCGCAATGCTTGTTACGAAAAGCTGCAATTTCTGTCCTTCAGATATTATGACACTGCCAAAACGGGGGATCTCATGTCCCGACTGACTGGTGATTTGGAGGCAATTCGTAACTTTATCGGGTTTGGTTTTGCCCAACTCCTCAATGTGCTACTGATGGTCGTATTCGGCTCTATGATGATGCTGTATATTAACTGGCAGCTCACCCTCATTACGATGATCAGCATGCCATTGCTACTCTTCGTCACATTCAAGTTTGAATCCCGGATTCATCCCACCTTTCAGGAAATGCGGATTGCCCTTAGCGCCTTGACGACAGCGGTCCAAGAAAATATAACAGGTGTGCGAACCGTCAAATCTTTTGCCCGCGAATCCTATGAAGTTGAGAAATTTTCAGTACGTAATGAACAATACAAGAGTAATCAAATTCAGGCTGCTTCCTTATGGAGTCGGTTTTTCCCCGCAATGGAACTGATAGCTTCTGTCAGTGTGGTCCTGCTGTTGGGCATGGGGGGGTATCTGGTCATTCAGAAGTCAATGACCTTGGGGCAGCTCGTCGCTTTCTTTAGCTTAATTTGGTATATTATCGGCCCCATCTGGAGCATTGGCTTTCATATCAATAACTATACGCAGTCCAAAGCTTCTGGTGAAAGGGTCTTGGAACTGCTAAATCAGTCCATAGATGTAACCGATGAAGCCGGAGCACTTAAACTCGATGCCGATCAGGTGGAAGGACATGTTACGTTTGAACATGTTACCTTTGCTTACGGAAATAAGCTCCCTGCTGTTGTTGACATCAATTTAGACGCACCTCCGGGATCAGTCATTGGAATTTTAGGCGGAACGGGGTCAGGGAAGTCTACCATTATTCAATTACTCATGCGCGCTTATAATGTGAATGCAGGAAGTATCAAGTTGGATGGCAAGGATATACGTCACTTGAAGATTCGCGATTTACGTGCTCAAATTTCTTCCGTGTTTCAGGAG
>NZ_WUDQ01000697.1:0-1679 GCF_009827695.1 Paenibacillus sp. OT2-17
CTTGCAGGAGCACGGTATCAGTGGTCTGATTATTCCGGACCTTCCGCTTGAGGAAGCGGAGGAGCTGGGAGGACGGGCAGCAGAGGTGGGTGTGCATCTGATTCCTCTGGTGGCTCCAACTTCTGAACAGCGGATCGAGCGAATTGTCCGTCAGGCCCGAGGATTTGTATACTGTGTATCCTCGCTGGGTGTAACCGGGGAAAGAGCTTCCTTTTTTGAAGGTATAGAGGGCTTTATCGCGCAGGTCAAACGGCATACGGATATTCCGGTAGCGGTCGGCTTTGGGATCTCTACTCAAGAGCAGGTAGCCCGGTTTTCAAACATTTGCGATGGAGTTGTGGTCGGCAGTGCTATTGTACGTCAGGTGGAAGAAGCCATTCCATTGCTGAATGATTCTGCGCGCAGGCAAGAAGGTCTTTTGCAAATTCATAATTTTGTGGCACAATTAAAGCAGTAATGGCTGTCAAAATAGAAAGTAATAAATATGTTCTGATTGGATAGAGGAGGTAGGGGCATGCAACCTAAACCGCATATTGTACATTTGCCAGTATATCAGCCCGGTAAACCGATTGAAGACGTAAAACGTGAGCTGGGACTCGATGAAGTCATCAAGCTCGCCTCGAACGAGAATCCGTATGGTAGCTCTCCCAAAGTGTTGCAGGCCATTCAGCAGGAGTTTGCTAACATTAGTGTATATCCTGACGGAAGTGCCGTAGCTTTGACACAGGCACTAGCTAAACGGACGGGTTTAAAAGAGGAACAGTTTATCTATGGCTGCGGATCTGACGAAATAAGTGCGTTGATTACGCGTGCTTTTCTCCTTCCTGGGGAAGAAAGCATTATGGCCGATCAGACATTTTCCGTATACAAAAGTAACGTAGAAATTGAGGGAGCGGTTGCAGTTGAGGTGCCTTTGCGTGACGGTGTACATGATCTGGATGCTATGCTGTCCCACATCAATGACCGTACGAAAATTATTTGGATCTGTAATCCAAATAACCCGACGGGCACGATTGTACCCGAAGCAGAGCTGATTGCGTTTTTGGACCAAGTACCAAAGCATATCATGGTTGTACTGGATGAAGCCTACGCCGAGTTTGTGACGGATCGCTCGTATCCCGACGGCATTCGTTTGTTGCCAGCGTATGAAAACCTGGTTGTACTACGCACCTTCTCCAAAATCTATGGGCTTGCTTCGCTGCGCATTGGTTATGGTATGGGAGCTGAGTCAATCATTCGCTTGATAAATCAGGTTCGTGAACCGTTTAATACATCACGGGTAGCACAGGCTGCGGCCATTGCTGCCCTGGAAGATCAGGAATTTGTTCAAGAATGCCGGGATCGTAATGCAGAGGGCAGAGCTTATTTGCAAAATGAGCTGAAGCGTCTGGGACTGGAGTCTTTCCCAGCACATGGTAATTTTATTATGCTGGATGTACGTCGTCCATCCGGTGAAGTATTCCAGGAGTTGCTTCGTAAAGGTGTGATTATTCGCGCAGGTCATCACAAATATCCGACATATATTAGGGTGTCGGTTGGATCACAGCCGCAAAATGAGTTGTTTATTCGTGCGCTGGAACAGGTCCTGGGGGCGGAAGCGGCGAAAGTACGCCTATAATTTCCGCAGATGGGATTTGATAATTGATGAAGATTGCCATTTTCGGCGTGGGACTGATTGG
>NZ_WUDQ01000698.1:0-1678 GCF_009827695.1 Paenibacillus sp. OT2-17
GTCCGACTTGAATGGCGAATTCCCCTGAAGCGTCATACATGCCGCATGTCGTCATAAATGTTTTGGCGATCTGTACATAGCGGCGGGGAATCAGCGGTATACCTGTCACCGGATCACGGCCGTTGTAAGCTAGTACAAGTCCCATACGTGCTAAATCTGTACAGTTCAATTTGACAGCACAATGTCTGAAATAAACTTCAAGCACATCCTCCACATGACCTCTTAAAATTCCTTTTTCCATTAGTAAATAAGCAAGGGAACGGTTCAAATGGCCTGTGGCAGATTCTGAATCGTAGACATCCTGATCATATTCCAATGTGTCATTGTGGGTAAGCAGACGGAAAAATTGGAGAACACGGGCAAACTTCTCTTCTGGGCTGTTCCCGCGAATCAGAGAGGAGACTGCGATCGCTCCGGCGTTAATCAGTGGGTTAAACGGAATACCCGGCTCGACCAGTTCTAGCTTTAGCATGGAATTAAAACGGTCTCCGGTAGGCTCCATACCCACCTTAGAGAAGACAACGTCCTCTCCATTATCCATCAAGGCCAGAATGAGCGTAAATACCTTTGAAATACTTTGCATCGTAAATTGGATTTCCGTATCCCCGGCTACCACGGTTTCACCCACACCGTTCATTACAACAACACCAAGCGCGTCGGCTGGTGCTTTGGACAGTTCGGGAATATATGCTGCTACCTTGCCATGAATATACTCATGACGGCTTTGTTCTACCCATTCCGGCAGTTTGGTCTGTAATCTCTGCCACTCCGATGTCATTTCTTTTCCTCCAGTCAAGTAAGCAATCTGTGGTATTTTATTGTAGAGTAAGAAGTGATAGCTATACGCCTATTCTAAAGATATTTCTGGTCGAAAGACAAGTTTGAATTGAATTAGATAAAAGGAGGCAGTGACTTGTTGTTATCTCATAATGAACCGAATTTTGATGAAGACTACGATGAGGTTATTAAGGGTCGAAGACTTAGAGGTTTTGTACATAGTGTACTGGAGCAGGTTGCAGCCTTATCAGACAAAAATCCTGAATGGGCTAATCCTATATTAGAGCAGTGGGCAAATGATGTGGAAACGAGCCGAAATGAGCGTCTGGAGCATGAGCGCACCCGGGAGAGGCATGTGCATCTATTGTTTTCTCAGTCTGCCGCAGGCTCGATGAAGGGAGGACTTTCAGGTGCAGGATTGCGGCTTGAGAGTATCGTGCTGTCTTTTAATGATCAGTTTTCCATAGGACCATTGTGGAGGCTGGAAACATTAGAAGGACAAGAAAACCGTCACGGCTGGTTGGCTGAACGGATGATGCATTATGAGTTTTTCCATTACGCCAATTGGGAGCACCGTATTGAACAGATGATGGTTACCCTAAGTGAAATTCCAGATGAGAAGTCGATCACGATTTGGTGTGGCTCTAATGCTGACGAGCAGGTCGGATTACGCTTTGTATTATATCTCTTGCGCAAAAGAGCTACACCTATTCGGGTCATTAATGTCACGGATACCTTGGAGCGGGAGCCGGATGATCATTTATATAATGAGAGTCCATTCCCTTTATCCATGGGCGTGGTGCATTCGAAAGAAATCGAACGGTTCATTAAGCGAAGTGAAGATGAACTTTATGTGGTGTGTATGGAAGACCGACGTCGATACGAACGGGAGTGGTTGGAG
>NZ_WUDQ01000699.1:0-1676 GCF_009827695.1 Paenibacillus sp. OT2-17
GGGGCCGTTGTTGCCTGTATCGTATCCGCTCTAAAAAAAAGTAAAACTTTTCATGCTTGTTTCCTGTATCATGACAAGCTCTCCATGCTTATAATGCACTAACAGATGGGCATTCGCCCGGGCACAAGGGAGAGATGATGATGAAGGAGAACTGCAAAAGTTTTATCCGAGGCGCGTTGGCAGGCAGCATTATTGGTTCGGTTGCTGCTTTGTTATTTGCCCCTAAGTCTGGTCGTGAGCTGCGTCAGAATATTACAGATCAGGCGCGCAACGTAAGTGATAAGGGACAGGAGCTAGCGGGGAAAATTTCAGACACCTCAATTGAGTATACTGACAAAATTAAGGAGACAGCCTCAGCCGTCATTCATGAAATTGGGCAATGGCGTAAAAAGGGTGAAATTATTCCTGAGGTTAGTATTTCATCAGCGACTGTTCAAGAAGATACGGAAAAAGATGCTCTGTAACGGTCTGTAAAACGTAGGTGAAACACTGAAAACGGTTTGAATTCGTGGCTTCTCCCGTTGGGGTGGAGCCTTTTTATTGATCACTTCCTCGTTTTAGGGTAATCTTTTGGGGTACCTTTTACATTAATACGACATAAGGTATGTAGCAACGGATAGCTTTCCGAGATGAAACAACTCATATTTGAACAAAAAAGGAAGCGGTGTGTACGTGCAGCAAGCGATTGCAATATTGGATTCCGGTGTAGGAGGTTTGACGGTTGTAAAAGAAGTCATGCGTCAGCTTCCACGGGAAAAAATCATTTATTTTGGAGACACTGCGCGCACTCCGTATGGCCCCCGACCATCGGAAGAGGTTAAAAAATTTACAGAGCAAATGGTTGATTTTCTGATTCAATTTGATCCGAAAGTCATTATTATTGCTTGTAACACGGCTACTGCCGCGGCATTGGACTATATAAGCCAAAAGGTATCCATTCCGGTGATCGGAGTCATTCACCCTGGGGCTCGTGCTGCGATTAGCGCGACGGCTACCGGGCATGTCGGGGTGATTGGGACTGTCGGTACGATTCGAAGCGGAGCGTATACAGCTGCGCTCAAGCAATTGTCTCCTTATGTAGACGTGGTGAGCCATGCTTGTCCTGCGCTTGTTCCATTGGTGGAACAAGGGTTATTCCGCTCCAAGACGACATCGCAGGTTGTGGAGGAGACATTGAGACCTATTCAAACGTATCCGATTGATTGTCTGATTCTTGGTTGTACGCATTATCCTTTTTTGAAGGAAACGATTCAAGAAGTCATGGGGCCTGCAGTAAAGCTCATTAGCTCGGCAGATGAAACGGCGCGTGAGACGAGTACCATTTTGTATAACAAAGGCAAGTTGGAAGCTGGGGACGAAACGCCGGTGCATCAGCTTTTTTGTTCCGGCGATCCTGAATTGTTCCAGCGCATTGCCGCACAGTGGCTCGGGGAGCAAATTCGCCAAACGCCTGTCGTCTGGCAAGTCACCAATTTGGATTAACGAGACAGCCGACTTTTTTTGTCATTGGACAAAAGAAGTCGGCTGTTTTGCTTTTCGCTACATCAAGACACGCCGCGTCTGCATAACATGCAGTAAGGCAGATGGAAGGGGCGTAGTAAGATGAGGGAATATATCGTTCAAAAAGGAGATACATTGCACCGGGTCGCCTCGGCTTTTAAACTATCGGCGGATAC
>NZ_WUDQ01000069.1:0-15031 GCF_009827695.1 Paenibacillus sp. OT2-17
GTTCCTTTTTTCTACGAGATATATCTAATACCTTATTAGCGTTCTGTAGATTACTTTGCATTTGTTCGTATTGTTCATAACTCTGCTGTAAGTTAAAGTACATACTCTTCAGTGTTTCTGCTAATTGGTCCTTGGTATTTTCCAATCCGCCTTCCGCTGAGTCTACATCAATCTGTTTAATTTCATAATAGTCAGTTCCCGAGTTCCACGTGTAATATTTAATTTCCATTTTTGCTAGCTTGACTGCCTCCTCCTGTCTCCATACCGAAGGACTCGCCGAGATGGCACGTGTCACAAGCGTATCTAAATTCGTGTTATCCATCTTCCGGTAAACAGGTCGATCCACCAGTTCATACACCGTACCTTGAGGTTGCCCCATTTGCGTATTTAGTGAATCCATCGCTTTTTGCAGTGCAGCCTTTGCAATGTCTACATTCTTTTGAGCCTCTATACGAGTCTGAATAATCGTGCTTTGATCACCTGGAGAAATTTTTCCACGGTTGGCCTTCGCTTCAGCAGCTTTTTCTTCCAGTAGTGCGAGCGAAAGTGCATCCTCACTGCTCTTCACTTTGTTATCAGCCAGAAGTACATCATAATAGTTTTTCATTGTAATGTAGTCTGTCTGATCTTGGGCAAGCTCGATTTGCTTCTTGGATTCGAGATAAGAAACCGTCGATGAGGCATACCCCTTCCATGCTGAACTACTGGCCGCATCCTCTTCTCCATTACCTGTACCTGCGGGAATGAAGTCCAGATTCTTACCTGCATTTTTCAGGTTAATCCGATTGCGATCTATCGTTTGCTGGGCCTCCTTCAAGCTAAAGCTATTGGATCGCGCCCATTGCTGGGCTTGACTCAATGTTAGTTTCACACTTGCATTGGAAGCCAATTGCTGCCCCTCTGCTTGAACAAAGGACCCTGAAAAAGAACTGGTTGATAAGGCCAACAGCAATAAAATGAACATACGTTTTTTCATAGAACCCCCTCTTTCTATTTTTAAATAATTGTACAAACACATTCTTATATGAATTATCTATTGTTCTCTTTTGAGCAACTACAAATGAATCATAGACACGTGCAGATTGCTTTCTGCTTTGGCTAAAAGTATTTCGGGATGAAACGATCTAGCAATGTAATCATATGTCAGGGTTTTCTCATAAAATGAGATATGAATGAGCGTCTCTCTTTACTCAGCAGAAACATGACGCTCGCCTCCTTTCAGAGTCAGGCGATTTCTATGATTAGGTTTATCTATAGCAATGAACCCATCATAATGATAAACTCTGAAGAACTTTAGAGGATTTTTCTAAAGAATTTCTTAACATTAGTTGGTAAGGGGTATTCCCTCTCGCATCTTATTTATAGGGAATCTTATCAACAATTTACGTAATAAAAAGCCTCGCCAACTTTTTTGTTGGCAAGGCTTTTTGGGTTCTTCAATCAGATCAGCTTTCTGATTTTCATGCACTTCTTGCAGACTTCGAGTCTGAATAGTGTACATATCTTCAGATTTTCTTTAGATATATCCTCGTAAAATCCTTAGATTTTTTCGTTACTATTTTTATATTGATATAAATAACAAAACGAGGAGATATGGCAATATGTTTTGGATTATTCCTTCCAGTTGTTCGGTATATCATCCCTTTATTTGTTGGGTACCCAAAAGGGAGAAATTAAATAATGGGGGAAAAACAGTTGAATATCAGTGAATGTCTACTTTTTTTGCAAGGATTTCTCACAAATCCACAACGAGTAGGAAGTGTTATACCTAGCTCCCGATTTCTAGCAGCTAAAATCGTTGAGTCTATACCATGGAATGAGGTAAAGGCAGTCGCAGAACTCGGGTCAGGTACAGGTGCTATTACACGTTTCATGAAGCCACAGTTAACCGGATCAACAAGAGTGCTATTGTTCGAAAGGGATAAGAAAATGAGAGCTACTCTGAAGACAAAATACTCGGATTTCGCGTGTCATTCAAACGCTTGCCAATTAATCAAAAAATTGAATCAAGATGACATCGGCCAGCTTGATTGTATTATTAGCGGATTGCCATTTTTTAATTTTACGAGTGAAATGCGAGAAAGCTTACTTAATCAGATTATTAAGGCACTAAAACCAGAAGGGATTTTTGTCGCTTATCAGTACTCACTTCAAATGAAAAAAAAATTTGCCGAAGATTTAATCATCGAAAAAATCGAGTTCGTACCTTTCAATTTCCCTCCAGCTTTTGTATATACCTGTCGCAAAAGGGGAGGCAATAATCGGTATTAATAAACTTTTCGTAGCAATCATTGGGTTTGTCTTAATTATAGAATTTTAGTAGCCGTAATCATAAAAAGTAGGAAAGGGGCATCATGTAATGGATACAATACTTGTTGTAGGTGACGATACAGAGATTCGAGATGTCATTCACGTTTATTTGCGCAATGAAGGATACTTTGTCATAGAAGCTGCAAATGGTCTGGAAGCGTTAGATTTAATAAGATCAATCTCTTTCGAACTGGTCATCTTAGATATTAAGATGCCACAAATGGATGGCATTAATGCTTGCATTAAAATAAGGGAAATATCGAGCACCCCCATTATCATGCTATCGGGGGAGGAAGAAGATATTGGTAAAATTTCGGGTCTTACTCCCGGTGCGGACGATTACATGATAAAACCCTTTAATCCGTTAGAATTACTCGCTCGAGTAAAAGCTCATTTGCAGCGACAATCATTAATAGGAAAAGAAGAATTTAATTCTGTTATATTCATCAAAGATCTTGTGATCGATAAGAGTAAACATTCCGTTACATTGAAAGAAAATAACATTTCGCTGACCCCTCTTGAGTTTTCAATTCTAGAGTTGCTTGCAAGCCACCCTGGGCAAGTATTTAGCTTTGATAAGATTTACGAAAGCGTGTGGAAAGATCCTATTGGGTATTCCGATAATACCGTGATGGTCCATATTCGTAATTTACGAGAGAAATTAGAGGAGTTTCCCAGAGATCCTCAGTATATTAAAACGATTTGGGGAGTTGGTTATAAAATTGACTGAACATGTGCAAAAACCAAAACGAAAAAAAAGGATGATTCAGGTCAATATTTTAATCAGAATGATGCTAAGTCTCATTATCGCCACAACCATAAATAACATGCTCATTTTACTTTTACTGGATATTGGCCATGGCATGGAATCCGAGTGGCTCCTCAATTTCATTCCGTATATTTTCCCCCCCCTGTTTATGGTTAACTTTATTATTACTTTCCTAGCTTTAACTCGACGAATCGTAAGAGACTTAATTTCGTTGGAGCAGGGGCTTCAAATTATATCCGAGGGTAATTTAAGCTATCGAGTGCCTGTCATGCGAAATGATGAGCTTGGGAGGGTTGCGTTTAATATCAACTTGATGGCGGAACGTCTACAACAGCAGATCGAAAAGGAACGTGAACTAGAAATCTCCAAGTTGGAAATGATAACAGGCATATCACACGACTTGCGTACGCCACTTACAAGCATTATTGGCTATATAGAACTCTTAAGAACAAATTCATTTCAAAATAAAGATGAATATACGCGATTTGTTCAAAACACTTATAACAAAGCTATTCATTTAAAAAAATTGCTCGATGATTTGTTTGAATATACCCGACTTACTTCGGTCGATACCCGCCTGGACCTAAATAAGATCGATGTATTCCAGCTTCTAGATCAATTAATTTTTGAATTTGAACCGATCGCTCAAGAGAACGGTATCCATATTATTAAAGACTTAGGTAACTCTCCTATTATAACCGTTATTGACAGTAAAAAAATTGCCAGAGCAATCGATAATCTACTCATGAATGCCCTTAAGTACTCTGTAAAGCCAGGAACCGTTCGTATTTTAATGAAGTTGGATAATAAGCAAATTAGTATTGAGATCGAAAATAAAGGGAATCCCCTCACACAAGAGCAAGAAAATAAACTCTTCAATCGTTTTTATAAAGTAGACCATTCAAGAAGTAGTGAAGGCATTCAAACGGGAGCAGGTCTGGGCCTTTCTATTGCTAGAAACATTATTGAGTTGCATGGAGGAACCTTAACGCTCATTCATATAAATAACATATTTAAATTTACTCTTACTTTGCCTTTCGAAGGAGTTCTGACCCGTTCCATTGGATCAGAAGAAGGCCACTCCGGCAACCTTGATGTATAAGTTGAAAAACTTAAGCCCCGAACAATACTTTGTCCCGGGCTTAAGTTTTGATTTTTAGTATCCAAATTAAACTTACTCTGTTTTTTAAGTATAATCTTCGAGAGTGCTGACAGATAATGTGTTTATGTAAAATAAAAAAGCCGCGCTTATCACGGCCGTACCATAATTAATGCTCATATATTTAGCCTGTTCATTATGCAGCTCTTTTCTCATCTACTCTCTGAAAACAATATCCCGTATATAATGCTTCAATGATAAATTCATTTAATGCCTCCAACATGTATACAGGTGCATCCCTGTCTGCTCCAAACGTTTGCCCGCTATCATGAAGAACGATAACAGCTCCACCCCTTAGCTTGGACAGCAGCCTTTGCTTAATTTTTTGCTTGCCGCCAGAGCTCTTCCAGTCACCTACAATAACAGACCAAAGAATCATGCGAAATTGCTTCATCAGAAAAAAATCAAATAGGTTAATGACTCCCCACGGGGGCCGATAATAGAAGGCTTATTCTCCAATAATACGATTAATGACATTGGCCGTTTTGTTTACCTGCTCGCGAACCCTCTTTGGACTCATTAAAGCATTTGACCAATGTACATAATTGTGGATTCCGACAAGATGTCCTTCATTGTGCATCCGTTGGATTAAATCGGGATATTTCTCTGCTTTGCGACCAAGGACAAAAAAGGTACCCTTTATATTATATTTCTTTAATAAATCAAGCAAAAGAGGCGTAAATTCTGGGTCCGGACCGTCATCAAAAGTTAACGCAATGGGCTGCTCGCCCGTTCCCCTTTTATAAACTCCGATTCCAAATAGTCGGATTATAAGGGTCGGGATAATCGTGTAGACGAGTAATGCACTAATGAGAATTATGAATGTCTGCTTCATGATCCTGCTCCTTTTTAACAGTAATAAATCCATGCTTGCCTTTTTTCTAGGAGCATATCTTTATTTCACTGGATCTATTATTCATTGCAATAGTTCCAAAAATAACTTCTAATGAAGCAAACGCGGACTCTTTAGGATGGAACTGTTTAGTATTTTCTATCATATGTTGAAGAAGTTTTGCATCATCTAGTAATTCCGATAGGCGCTCGGTTAGATCCCCAGATGTCTCTCATTCAATTTCATTCGAAGTTTTTCATTATGCCCACAAACAATGATGAATTGTACAGGCTGTGACAATAGATCAAATTTCTGAATAGTAGAGCTTCCATCGCCAATCATGCCGCAACCTCCTCCCATCACAAGCACAGTAGGCATATGAGGATCTAAACCATACTTCTTAGCTGTTTTCTCTCTTTCTATGGACTGAGAAAATTGCGGGCGAATGGGAATTCCCGTATCTGCAATCCGAGTCTCTTCAACCCCTAATTGAATTAAAGAATCACGTACACTTCTGGAACCCACAATATATTGATCTGTATATGGATAAATCCATGAACTATGATCCGTGTGATCGGTAATGATAGTAACCGTATGAATATCGATTGAACCATATGATTTCAACTTCGACATCACGCCTGCCGCCAAGGGGAAGGTGCATACTACAATAGCTGGGTGTATTTCATTAATCAATTTCATCATTCGTCAGACTCCTGTAGAAAAAACGGTCTTTATAATATAGGATAGGGTGTTTTGTCTCCGCGTTTTCTGATATAGATATCCATAAACTTGAGGGAATGTTTTTACGGCTTGGAGATAAACATTTCGACTCAAATGATTCATATAAGGATGGACCCATTCCATAAAATCAATAATGACAGGTTCCATATGAGGAAATCGAATTTGCATCGCATCTTGTATCGCTTGGGCTACTTGAATGTGACCATCTCCATAATTTCCGGTAAGAATCAACATTTTTTCTTTCGTTCCTTTTTTCATGGAACACAGCTCTCCTTTTCAAAAAATCAAATCTCAGAAACGGTTAAGAATTACTTTCCTTTATGTTAAGAGAAATCGGCATAAACTGAAGGCACAGAAAGGATGCTTTCATATGCCAAAGAAACGATTCTTATTATTGATGATGAAATGAAATTCGGGAGTTGGTGGGAGTATATCTGACTATGACGATTTATATTTTTAAATCAGCATTTCGCCTTATGTGAAAATCGTTTGAGCTGCTAGAATATATAGCAACAGTGAAATCATAACTTTGTTGTATTTCCTTTAAATCTATCAAAAGTGAACTTGCGAACCTTCGGGCAAATCAAAAATGTATTTAAACATGTGTCGGGTCAGTTTAAAAAAAGGGGAAAATAAAGGCTGGTCTAGCTTTAGAAAAAAATATCCCGCTTGTAATCGATTTACAAACAAATTGATACAAGTTATTACAATGGCGAAACTGAGATATGCAATGACGAGACTGAAAACTAATGCCAAAAAAATCTCAAAGCAAACATTTCTTTTGCCGTTTATCAGTTTCAATTTTCTACCCAACTCCCCAAACGGTTTTTATATATCGCGGCTCTCTTGGGAGATCATCTATTTTCTCGTGTAAATTCAGAATTTGAACTACTACCGTATTATCTAAATCTCCTAAAGGTTGATTCCACACATCACGCTTTGCTCCTCTTCCGACTTTTAAGAATCATGAATATGACAATTCCTATGATTAAGGCAAGTCCCACATATATACCGTAGTGATAAATCATTGTCCCGATTGTTTCCACATGACCACCTGCAAATTGGCCAACTACAAAAAAGACAGACGTCCAAACAAGACCGGCTGTATAGGAATAAAGAATATAACGGCGAAATGACATTTTATTAATTCCGACTAAATAGGGAACAATATGCCTCACCACCGGAAAAAAGTAGCTAAAACTCAATGCAATATTTCCATATTTATTTAGAAGGTGTTCTGATGTTTGTATATGCTTCCCCAAATTTTTTTTATGGCGAAGTTTATCCAGCACCGGCGAACCGAAAAACCTGCCTAGAATATAACCAAGAGATAGCCCGGAGATAACTCCTAAATAAGTGATAATAAATGCTGGGAAATAATGGAGTAATCCTACTTTGCTAACGGCTCCGCCGGTCATAACGACAACCTCGTCCGGTATTGGCATTCCAACAATTCCGAGCCATAATGCAAAGAATAAAGCAGCATAACCAAACTGCGCAATCCAATGAATTAGTGTGTCATAACTCACTTAAATCCCCCCCTTCTTACGGCATGTATAAACAAAAGCAGGAGGAAAATTGAGGGGCACAAAATCGATTTTATCAATAGCAGATCGATTTACTCGCAGTTCGATAAAGCGTGTGATAGCTCCTGTGCCAGAACCGAATTCTGCAATTGTGCTCACATCATCCCATGACACAGATTGAACCATTTTACTCGCCAGAAACTGTGAACTGGGCAAAACACTTCCAACTCGCTTTGGATTTTTAATAAATCGTTGCAAGAACATTGCATACTGATTTGAAGTCAAATGACTCTCCCCCTTTCTTCTATTTTTTTCATTTGTTCACCAGCTTATGCAGTAAAGTTGGATAATTTCGACTTGAACCACTTGGTTGTGATAAAGGTGCCAACGGCTATCATTAGAGCAACCACGGCCAATTTAGGATCGATCAAATCTAGCAAAGCCAATATATAATGTCCAAGGAACTTGCCAAAGGTAAAGAACGTAGCGGTCCAAACAAACGCGCTGGAATACGAAATCAAAGCAAACTTCTTGTATGAGGTACCGTTTAGACCAACGAATACAGGCAAAATATACCGAATGACTGGTATGAAATGTCCAAGACACATTGCGATATCTCCGTGTTGTTCAAAAAATTTCTCTGCTTTCTGAAAGTGACGGTTGTTTTGAAACTTTAGTTTAAATTTTTCTCCAAAGATTCTGCCCGCAAAATAAGCAATTGTAATTGCTGTAAATAAGCCAGCGAGAATAACAATATATACAATCCACGGGTTTAAAGCTCCGTTGTTACTCAAAATTCCACCTGTTAGTATGGTTATTTCATTTGGAACCGGAACGCCGAATGGGCCTAGGCAGAAGGCTAAGAAAAAAAAGAGATATCCATAATGATCGACTAGCTGTAAGACGATATCACTAATCATGTTCTAACCTCCTCGTTAATGTCGATGAAAGTATATTATTATAAAAATCTTAGGAGCTTATAGGGATATTTCTAAAGAAATTCTGAAGTAATACAAAAACGCCTTTAATTCTCCCCTCCAAGCCATGGCTTGACATCTTAAACTGTTTTACGCCCAATGTAGGAAAGGTCTGATCAGCTTTTAACTAAGCTAATCAGACCTCAACTTTATCCTAACACTTTGGTAATTCTACTTCTTTAGCACTGATGGAAATTGAAAAAGAGAGAGTTCACTCTCCTATTCCCACTCGTACTAGTGAAAACATAGCTTCACATACAAGTAGAAGAAAATACACGATCTCATAAACATCCCCCTCCCCAACATTATGAAGGGATACAAATTAGAGTCGCACTAGGTCTTTCTATAGCCATAAATATCATTGAGTTGCGTGGCGGAACAGTTTGCCCTTATAAAAAAGCCTTACCGACTTGGTTGGTAAGGCTTTTTGGGTTGGATGATATAGATTTTAAGCCTTCTATAGATGAATCTTTAGATTTTCTTTAGAAATATACTCATTAATTCCTTAGTTTTTTTCATTATGATTTCTGTAATGAAACAATAAAGAGGTGCAGAAATAGAGAGATTGGGCCATGTGCATCGGTATGTTCTTCCCAATCGTACGATATTTTCTCCCTATGTCTTCACTTCAATTTTTTCATTTTTAATCGTTTCGGTATCCATCCGTTTCGATAAAAGAAATAAATTTGTTTAATATTTGTGCCATATTCAGCATTGTTCCTGACAATAAAAACAGTAATGGAGGAAAATCAGTTGAAACTTAATGAATACCTTTTATTTTTGCAAAGCTTTATTCGCAACCCCAAAAATGTAGGCAGTGTTATACCAAGCTCCCGGTTTCTAGCGACTAAAATGGTTAAACAAGCCCCCTGGAACGAGATTAAGGCAGTCGCAGAACTCGGATCAGGCACAGGTGCCATCACCCGTTTTATCAACGCCCAGGTGAGTGAACCCACGAAAGTGTTATTGTTTGAGATGAATGAGACTATGAGGAATAATTTACAGACAGAATACCCAGACTTCTCCTGTCATCCGAACGCTGCTCAGTTAGTAGAAGCAATGAAGCAAGAGAACATTCATCAGCTAGATTGTATTTTTAGCGGACTACCTTTTTTTAATTTTGAGCGTGAATTGAGAGATACCTTGGTTGAACAGATCTATAAAGCACTCAAACCTGGAGGCTTGTTTATCGCCTTTCAATATTCGCTTCAAATGAAAAAGCAGCTTTCCGAAAAATTTATCATTGAAAAAATTGATTTAGCACCTTTCAATATCCCTCCCGCTTTCGTTTACGTCTGTCGCAAAAAGGAAACAATTTAAATGATGATGGCACTTTCATTCACTCCATTAAATGTTTTGCTTATGCGTATGTAGAAAAAGTGAAGACTTTACCTTATTATCAGGATATCTATACTAGTTGCGTAATTTCAGGCACCTTAAATACCTTTATTCTACCCAGTCAAAAAAGAAGGAGCAGTCAGTAATGAATACCATTCTTGTTGTGGATGATGATTCCGAGATTCGGGATGTCATTCATGTATATCTACGTAATGAAGGATACCATGTGATTGAAGCAGCCGATGGTGAGGAAGCCCTGGATGCCATAAAGACAACACCGATTCAACTGGTTATCTTGGATGTCATGATGCCACGAATGGATGGAATCAGAGCATGCCTTAAAATAAGGGAAATATCGAATACTCCGATTATCATGCTGTCAGCCAAGGAAGAAGATATTGATAAAATTAACGGACTGACTACCGGGGCCGATGACTACATGATCAAACCGTTCAATCCATTAGAATTGCTTGCTCGTGTAAAAGCGCAGCTACGTCGTCAAACATTAATAGGAAAAGAAGAATTTAATTCCCTTATTCTTATTAAAGACCTGATCATCGATAAGAGTAAACATTCCGTAAAGTTAAAGGGCAACGAAATTTCGTTGACTCCTCTGGAGTTTGCTATTCTGGTCTTGCTTGCCAGCCATCCTGGGCAGGTTTTTAGTTCGGAGCACATTTACGAAAATGTATGGAAGGCGCCATATGGATTTTCTGATAATACCGTAATGGTTCATATTCGTAATTTACGAGAAAAATTAGAGCAGTTCCCAAGAGATCCTCAGTATATTAAAACGGTGTGGGGAGTTGGCTATAAAATTGAATGAACATGTACAAAAGTCAAAACGAAAAAAACGGATTCAAGTCAACATTTTAATCAGAATGGTGCTAAGTTTTATTATCGCCATTGCTATAAATGATATTCTCATTTTACTTTTCTTGAAAATTAGCAGTACTATGGAATGGCATTGGTTTCGCAATTTTTTTCCTTATCTTCTTACCCCCTTGTTTATGGTAATGTTTATTTTTACTTTTTTAGTTTTGACACGGCGAATCGTTAGAGACTTAATTACATTGGAGCAAGGGCTTCAGATTATTTCCGAAGGTAATTTAAAATATCGGGTACCTGTTGTTCGGCAAGATGAACTTGGACGGGTTGCGCTCAACATCAATCGAATGACAGAACGTTTAGAGCAACAGATTGTAAAAGAACGTGAAATAGAGAAATCCAAGATGGATTTGATCACAGGTATTTCACATGACTTGCGCACGCCTCTGACAAGCATTATCGGCTATATCGAGCTTTTAAGAACAGACTCATATCAGGATAAAGATGAATATACGCGCTTTGTTCAAAACACCTATAACAAAGCAATTCATTTGAAGAAGTTGCTCGATGACTTGTTCGAATATACTCGGCTCACTTCAGTCGATACCCACTTAAATCTGAGAAGGATCAATTTATTTCAACTCTTGGATCAATTGCTGTTCGAGTTCGAACCCATTGCTCAAGAAAACGGTGTATATATCGTAAAAGATATCGGTGACTCCCCAGTCGTTACCTCCATTGATAGCGATAAAATTGCTAGAGCAATCGATAATCTCCTCATGAACGCCTTAAAGTATTCCTTGAAGCCGGGAGGCATTTGCATTCGACTGAAAACGAGTCCTGAGCAAATTACGATTGAGGTCGAAAATAAAGGAGCTCCCCTCACGCAAGATCAAGAGGAGAAGCTATTTGATCGTTTTTATAAGGTTGATCATTCAAGAAGTAGCGAAGGTATCCAAACTGGAGCAGGACTGGGTCTTTCCATCGCTAGGAATATTGTTGAGTTACATCAAGGCACCCTAACGCTCAATCATAGTCATAACGTTTTTACATTCCAATTGAATTTACCTTTTGAAAACAACTCAAGTAGCTAACCGCAGTCCTTAAAGAATATTTATACAGTGGCGGATTATTATGATTTTACATCTTAATAAATCCATTTACAGCGACTCAGGATATTCCTATTTCATAACCATTTCCTCAATATACTGAATGTCGCATATAACGTGCTTAAATGATCAATTTTCTTTTTCAAAGAATTATCTCTAATAATCTGTCCATCTTTAGTCCATTGTCCATATATTTGAACTAACCGCCCTGTAGTTCGTGAGAGTTCAAGAAGAAGTGCTGTCTTCAGATGCTCTTTTTGAACTAAAGTTAGGTTATTATCCATTTTTATTTTATTAAATTCTTCTATCAAATCTCTTACTAATTCATTATTCACTTCTTTCAATGAAGCCATTGTCTTCTCCAAGAGCTTCACGTTTCCTTTTTATCTCTTGATACCCTGGAACTAAACATACTTCGGTTTGGACATCTTTGTACTCTAATTCAGCAGATTTATAGATTGATTTTCCGCAAATAGTTAAAAAGTAGCTCAATTTATCTAAGTTTGGTTTCGCTAAATTCTTTTTCCCATTAAGTTGACCCTTGTGAACATAGTCCTTAAGCGAATCAATTATATCCACCATTAAACCGATAAACTCTTCCTTCTGATCTTCCTTAAATTTTTTTACTCTCTCAATTAAATTGTCATAATAAACTGACAATTGGCTCTCGTTCGAGATATTTGAGACAAGTGTATTTATAAGTAACGAAAGATGTGATACGCAACAATTAGCAATAATAAGAATTTATAACAGTTTGAACTCTTCTGTCATCTAGTGAATTCAAACTATCTATTATTGGTTTAATATTAGTAGGTAATGGAACAAAGTAATCACCCCCTTCATCATATTCTTCGTAATCGAGTTCAGTTCCGTTAACGTCTTCTTTTCTAATTGTTGATTCTTCCTCTTCGTCTGTAATCGTTCTAACTTTATAAAGTTCCATTATCGTGCTTTATTACTTTATTTGTTGTTCTAAGGCTTCCAAGGTATCTAGTGTCACGGGAGCCGCATAGTCTTCGTGCCATCATACGATATTAAAAAACCTAATGAGGTGAGCCTATTGTTCGTTCAATTAACCGTGAGTGAGATAATGATCTGAAAACAAAAAAACTGGCACAAAAAATATCTCGATGGATAAGCCTTGAAAAAACAGCATCATTTTATGATAAATCTAAATGGGATTTATGCAGGAAATGCAGGATATAAAGAGAGTCTTAAAAATCTCAATTCAGCTTATTCGACCCCTTTTACAAAAAAAACTACCAAGCAGATTTGGATGGTAGTCTGTTGTGTTTTGTCGATTTTCCAATAAATTGAAATAGTTACTCGGCGGCACTTGACGTCAGATTCCTGTGGTGGATTTTTCCCTTTCATTCGAAAAAAAACACCCGGCAGGATGCGTACCGAGGGAAATACGGCATACACCCAAGCCGGGTAAGGGATTAGAAAATAATATCAATGGCCTCTAGCACATCTTGCTCCTGTTCGGATTGCCCGTTCAGGGAAATATCCTTCAACAGCACCGAAGGCTGTTCGCAAATTTGGGTGATGATCACGAGCAGGTCCTGAGCGAAATTGTCGATCAGATTGAGCGTAAACAACTTGGTGGCATATTCAAACTGCCCGTTCATTCCCTCATCCAGCAACGAAATGACCAAGGTAAGATCAAATTGGGAAACCGTATGAGTTTCCGGATAAGATTCGATCTTGATATCCCCGAAGCTTTGAACGTTATCTTCCTTGGTTTCCAGAGTAAACATGACATCGAATACAGGATTGCGGCTTTGATCTCGCGGCGCCTGCAGCTTTTTCACAAGCTCCTCGAACGGATAATCCTGGTGGTCGTAGGCCCCCAGCATCGTTTCTTTGACTTCGTTCAAGTAAGCGCGGAACGTCTTCTCCCCGGACGGATAATGGCGAATCGCCAAAGTGTTGACAAACATTCCGATGAGCGGCTCCAGGTCGGCATGTGTGCGGCCCGAAACCGGCGTGCCTACAATGAAGTCTTCTTGTCCCGAGTACTTGCTGAGCAGGATTGAATAGGCCGCCAATAACACCATATAAAGGGTGGCACCGTTCTCATCGGCGATGCGCTGCAAGCTGTCGGTCATCTGCTTGTCGATGCTGAAAGGCAGCACATCTCCCTCAAAGCTGCGAGCGGCAGGTCTGACAAAGTCCGTAGGCAGTTCAAGCGTCGGCAGTTCGCCTTCCAGCACGTCCAGCCAGTAGGCTTCCTGACGTTTCAGCCGCTCTTTTACAGGTTCGGACTGCTGCCAAGCGGCGAATTCCTTGTATTGAATCCGAAGCGGTTCCAGAGTCTCGCCGTTATACAGACGCAGCAGCTCTTCGACGAAGATGCCCATCGACATGCCATCCGTGACGATATGATGAATGTCCAGCATGAGCAGATGCCGTTCCGCTTCCCATTCGACTAAGCCCACACGCAGCAGCGGCGGCTGCTCCAAATCAAAGACGCGTACAAAGCCGTCTACGATGCTCTTCGTTTCACTTTCCGTCGCTTTCCTATACTCGACGGCAAACTTCAAGTCCGGATAAATCCGTTGTACCGGTTCGCCGTCGACCATTTCGAAGCCGGTTCGCAAAATTTCGTGACGAGCTATCAATCCTTTGAGCGCCGCCTCGAATTGATTCCGTTCCAAGCGCCCGACGAGAACCGTCATGCCGGACATGTTGTAGCTAAGCTCGGCGCCTTCCATCTGCTGCTGGATGTACAGCCGTTTTTGCACGGAGGAAAGCGGATAGTAATCCCTCTTATCCAGAACCGGAATGGAGAGGTATTCCTGCCGCTCCAATTGGCTGATCGCTTCGGCCATCGCTTCGATGGTCGAGTGCCGGAACACATCGCGCAGCGGCAGGTCCACGCTCAGCTCCTTGTGCACCTTGCTGACCAGCGTCGTCGCCCGCAGGGAATGCCCGCCGAGGTCGAAGAAGTTGTCCGTCACGCCAATCGTGACCGGCCCGAGCACGTCCTGCCAGATGGCGACCAGTTTCGCCTCCAGTTCGGTGCGCGGTGCCACGTATTCGCGGCCTGCGCTTGCTCCCCCTTCCGGCGCCGGCAGCGCCTTCCGGTCGATTTTCCCGTTCGGCGTCAGAGGCAGGCGCTCCAGCTCCACGAAGTACGACGGGATCATGTAACCCGGCAGCTCGCTGGAGATCGCCCGTTTCAGGTCTGCCGCCGTCAGTTCGCCATCCGTTGTGTAGTACGCGCACAGCGCTTTCTGCCCGTTCGCGTCACTTCGAACCAGCACCACCGCTTCGCGCACGCCTTCCACCCGCAGCAGCTGCGACTCGACTTCGCCCGTCTCGATCCGGTAACCCCGGATTTTCGCCTGGTTGTCGATCCGGCCGATGAAGTCCACGTTCCCGTCTTCCATCCACCGCGCCAAGTCTCCCGTGCGGTACAGCCGCTCGCCCGCGGCGA